>NZ_JASATW010000119.1:0-1492 GCF_030405905.1 Sphaerothrix gracilis Ecp01 | reverse complement strand
TATACTACCAGAAATAGGATAACCATCTACTACCACTAATGGATTAGAGTCTCCAGAAACAGAAGAAGCCGCTCTAATTTGAATCTTAGGGTCTGCACCAGGCTCACCACTTTGATTTTGAATCAAAACACCTGATAACTTACCTGCCAAAGCCTCATCTACACGTGTCGCTTGGATTGCTGCCACTTCACCACCTTTAACTTTTGAAATCGCACCAGTATTGTGTGATTTTTTTCGAGTACCATACCCAACGACAACCACCTCATCTAATGAATTAGCATCTTCAGCTAATGAAACATTTAAAGTTTGTTGATTGTCAATAGTAACGGTTTGAGTTGCGTAACCAACATAAGAAAATTGAAGTACATCTCCTTTTTTGACTTCAAGTAGAAAGTTGCCATCAAAATCTGTTGTGGCACCTTTGGTCGAATTAACAATGATTATGTTAACTCCAGGTATAGGCATATTGTCTGACTTTCCAGTCACAGTGCCCTTTAGCGTATAGCTCTCTTGTGCAAAGATTACTACACTAAATACTAAAGCAACAATAGTTGTTAGTCTAATTTTTAGATTCATAATAAATAATTAAAATTAGTTAGTTAATACTGATTTTTTAATAGTCTGATTGTCTATTTAATTAATCCAAACTATTGGTTATCCAAACTGGTTAACCAAAGTGGTTTACCAAATATATATAAAAAAATGTTAATTCAAACGTTTTCGTAAAAAAATGATGTTAAAATTCTAAATATTTAAGGTAAAATAGCACACAAAGTATACTTGTGTGCTATTATTATTTTTGAACCACTATCTTTTGACCATAGAATAAATAGCCCATACTAGTAGTTTTATGTAGATAAAGAATAAGACAGAAAATAGTTCTGTAAATAAATACCTAGTATGATAATTACTTCGTTTTATCACCAAAATATGAAACACCACCTCCGGTTAAAAAATCTTCTCTAACAGGGCTAAACGTATCAATTAGCATTCCTTCTTCTAAGCAAACTGCACTATGTAATAAGTTTGGTTCAATATAAACTCCATCACCAGCCTCTATGATTTGCTTTACTCCATCAATTTCAAATTCAAATTTACCAGACACACAATATGTAGCCTGGGTATGAAAATGTTGATGTGGAGAACCTAATGCGCCTTTTTCAAACTTCACTAGCACCATCATTATTTGGTTATCATAACCTAAAAATTTTCTGGATACTCCGCCGCCTAATTCTTCCCATTCCATATTTTTTGTTAGAATGTATTTGTCACTAAATCGTTTCATAATATTTAATATTTCGAGTTTTTATAAAGATTAAATAGTTCTATTTTTAATTTACATCGTATAAACACCTCCATTAATATCTAGAGTAGCACCAGTTATAAATCCATCATATTCAGAAGCAAGATATGTTACTGCTCGAGCTACATCATTTGCATTTCCTGCACGTTCTATCGGAATACCAGCTATTGTAGCTTTTGCTGATTCGTC
>NZ_JASATW010000118.1:0-1497 GCF_030405905.1 Sphaerothrix gracilis Ecp01 | reverse complement strand
CTGACGGGGCTTATGACAAATGGCGCTGCTATGACGCGCTGATAGAACGGCAAAGCCAACCAGTCATTCCGCCGCAAAAGAATGCCAAAATTTGGCAGCATAGCAACTGTAAGGCTCCACCGCATCCGCGCGATGAAAACCTCAGGTAGATTCGCCGGTGCGGGTGCAAAGCCTGGAAACGACGATCTCATTATCATCGACGCTCGATTGCTGAAACCACGATGTTTTGTCTCAAAGCTATTTTCGGCGGTAAGCTACGATTTCGCACGTTTGACAACCAGGCCGCTGAACTGTTGCTTCAGTGTGCGGCGCTCAATCCCATGATTCAGGTTGCCAAGCCTGACACCGTTTGGGTCGAAGACCAACTTCAGGAGAGCTAGCGCGATAACTCTCTCTTTGCTCTATTCATGCAACAAAGCCAATGCGAAATATAAAAACTCTGTCTATTGGGATGTGCGTGTTCTTTTATTAGGTGTTTGCAGCCACATAACTACGCCTGTAATAAGAAGAGTTAGAAGACCTAGGGCATTCAGAAAGGGATAAATAAAATCAAGATCAATCTGCCCAAACTTGCGTCGATGTAGCTCCAAAAGTCAGAGAAAATCGTTGGTGCGATCGCTAGCCACTCCAAACTGAAACAGAACTCCCGTAGTTAACGTCAGCAACAATGGCAACGTCATGATTGGCACTAATACTCTATGGAGTTGTCGTAGATGAAGCTGGTTAAATTTTCTTTTCATCGGTCAGGTGAGCCTGAACGCTTCTGTATGAAAACCTTTGGAAACATCATTAGGATTGCAGTTTCTTTTTTAGAGACAGCAGCAGGAATGGGCCAGCAATGATGAATCCTAACAGAGATTCTCCCAAACCAACTGAGAATTCTTCTGTAACATTAGCCCGGGAAACCGCTACGGGAGATCCTTGAGTTGCTGGCGATACTTCAATAGTCGTCTCATCGGCTTTCATCGGTATATCAGCGGTAGGCATGACTGCCCCTTCAGCGTTGGGGGATTCGGGTATTTCTTTGCTCGCTGCCGTTTCAGGGGTAGGTGTGTGGTGCTCACTTGCTGTTACAGCAGAAGAGGCTTCGGCGTCTTCCCCGTGGGAACCGCCGTGGGCTAATGCCGCAGCGGTGAGGGTGAGTGGCGCTTTAGTAGCAATAGCACTGCCACCAATAATCTTCCAGTAGCTGCGTTGCCAGCGAGTCATCAGTCTACTCCTCTTTATCTCCTAATTTCCTGTATATAGGTAATGCTTTGACAAGGCTAGGACTTAGCTATCAGCACCTAGAAATAATGAACAATTGAGCATTATGTAGCAACAAGCCACACCACAATTCCACCCAGGCAAGCCGTCGGTTGCAGTTTTGCATCTAACGATGAAATGAGGATGAAATCAGCTCAGTTATCATTTCACCCTGATTTCACTTTTTAGGTTCATAATGAGCATCAGCCGTTATTCGAGCGAGTTAGCGCTTCAATGCTTCACTCGATGAAG
>NZ_JASATW010000117.1:0-1499 GCF_030405905.1 Sphaerothrix gracilis Ecp01 | reverse complement strand
TAAACTCAACTAACGGAGATGCTTTTGTTTGCGGGCAAGACACAGCTTCAATAGATTTTAGTTATGTAACCTCTAATGGATTTTCTGAAACAACCTCATTTAGTGTATCTGGTTTACCTGGTGGTGTGGGTTCTACGTTAACACCTATGTCTTTAAGTTCTGATGGTACAGTAACACTTAATTTAACAGGCTTAAATTCTTTAGCCACTAATACATACACAATAACGCTTACAGCTACTTCTCCATCAATTACTAAACAAACCACAGTAGATTTAATAATTGCAGATGGAGTTTGTCCTTCAGAGGGAGATTTAAGTTTTCAAACAAGAACAACAGGTGTTATCTTTAATACAATAAATAACTTAGATGCTGGGCCAAAAACGGCTCCGTATTCAGATTTTATATCCATCTCTACTGATGTTGAAGCTGGTATGGATTACGATTTATCAGTTAGAGCGAACTCGGATGGTCCTTACAGAATTAGTACTAGAGTATGGATTGATTGGAATCAAAATTGCTCATTTGATGATCCTGGAGAGGAATATGATTTAGATTTAGGTACAACAGCCAATGTTGCAGATGAATTAACGGATGCGTCACCACTAACAATTACTGTTCCTACAGATGCTGTTGCAGGTACAACATTAATGAGGGTAAGTACTAAGTATTCTCCGCCATCTCCAAATCCTCTAGATTTTCCAACATCTTGTGAAACAGGTTTTGATGGAGAGGTTGAAGATTATTCTATAAACGTTATTAATGATTTAAGTATAGATGACAATGAGTTAAGTAACTTAAGTGTTTATCCAAATCCTAATAATGGAACTTTCTCAATAGGTTTTAACCCTAGATCTGGCGAGGATATAAAAGTAGAAGTCTATGATATTAGAGGTAGAGCTATTTTCGCAAAAGCTTATAATGGTACTAATAGATTTGATGAGGTTATTAGATTAAGTAATGCACAATCTGGTGTATATTTATTAAATATTTTTGACGGATCTTATAAGGTAACTAAGAAAATAGTTGTTGAGTAATCATCAATATAAAAAACCAAAAGCTCCTATCTTAAGGAGCTTTTTTTTGCTATGAATTTATCGTATTGGGAAATAAAAACGTGGTTTACAAAAGTAGATTTTACAATAGTAGGAAGCGGAATCGTTGGGCTTACTACGGCCTTATGGTTAAAAAATAGATTTCCAAAATCTAATATTCTAATATTAGAAAAGGGTGTTTTACCTCAAGGTGCAAGCACAAAGAATGCTGGTTTTGCTTGCTTCGGAAGCCTTAGTGAAATTATAGATGATTTAAAGAGTCATTCAGAGCAAGAAGTCTTAAGCCTTGTTAAGAAACGAGTTGATGGTTTATCATTGCTTCGAGAAACGTTAGGGGATGCTGTAATAGACTATAAAGAATTGGGTGGATATGAATTATTTCCAAAAGAAAATGAAGAACTCTTTAATACTTGTATAGAGCAGCAAAAAAATATAAACAAGCTTTTA
>NZ_JASATW010000116.1:0-1499 GCF_030405905.1 Sphaerothrix gracilis Ecp01 | reverse complement strand
TCGAGCTAGTGAACAGGGAATCAGTCTTTCACAGTTCATTAGAGAGATTGCTTTAACTGAAGAGATTTCAGAGAGCGCTTGGTCTAATATCAGGCGACGTCTATCGTCTATCGAGACCCAGTTGTTTGCTCTGAGATTTGTGATTGAAGCGGAACTAGATGTTTCTTTTTCTCGGCACAGTGCCGAAATTGATGCCGACGAAGACCCGGTAGAGTACCACTTTGCTCTACTTGCAGAGAAGCTGAAGCAGCTTTTTTTAGAAGCTCAACAACGCTAATCAATGGCTATTGTCAATGCAGCTACAACCAAAGACTTTCGGGCCACTCACCGCTATGTAGCCGTGAGAGAGGATAAGCGGCCACAGGTTATCCATTCTTCTGTGCCTCAAGGCATCGATGCTCTGCTGGGTCAGGAGATTGACCCAATCGCCACTGCCGAAGCGATGGAAACACAAGCCGCTAAGAGCAATCGCGTTGAAAAGCCTTGCTATCACATCTCTATCTCTGTCGCTGAGGAAGATGAGCTGTCTAAGTTGGATTGGCACCAGCTAGCAACTGGATTTCTAAAGAAGGCAGGCTTAGACGAACATCAAGCTGTCGGCTACCTGCACGAGGACACAACCTATCCAGATAGTGACGAGGTACGGCCCCATCTGCATTTGGTGGTTAACCGGATCGGGGAAGATGGTACAGCCATTCCGACTTCCTGGGACTACTACCGCTTCCAAAACGCAATCCGCGACGTGGAGCAAGAGATGGGCCTGACCTCTGAGCCCAATAGCTGGGAAGTGGGGCGCCGCCGTGATCCTTCTGGGCAGGTACATCGCCTCGCGGCAGAGCAGACAGAGTATGAAAATTCAGAGCATCCGCGCTCCAAGCCACCTCAGCCAACTGTCAGAACGCAGCTTCAGGATGCGATTGACAACGCTATCGAGCAGGCTACTTCGGTTGAAGGCATCACAGACTTTTTATCCCGGCAGGGCATCGACAGCCAGCTCAGCGATCGCGGCTGGAGCTTAGAGAAGGACGGTATTGCCTTTGCCGGAAGCCAGCTCGGACGAGCCTATTCGATGAATGCGGTAGAGCAAATCATGGCGGAATCACCAGAGCAAAAAGAGCAAATCATTGATGCCGAGTGGCAACCTGCTGAGGCGGAAGGTAGCAGCAAGGCAGATAGCAAACAACGCCAGAAGCAGCGCCAGCGCTCGATGAAGCAAATCATGCAGGAGACGGCTGATGCTGAAGAAGACTCCAGCGATCGCCAGCAGCAGGGCCGCAAGATTAAGCGCTCTGGTGAACGTCTATCGCGGCAGTCTGATGAAGTGGATGGCCTTACCTTTATCGGTAGCACCGTCGCCGCAGCGGGCGGACTGCTGGAGCTAGGTGAAAAGTTCGGCAAAGAAGTACGCAAAGCCCGTAACCGCGCCAACAACCAACGTGCGACAGAGCAAATTGACAAGCTAGAAGAGATAGGCGATCGCACCACAGCGCTAGAAAAAT
>NZ_JASATW010000115.1:0-1547 GCF_030405905.1 Sphaerothrix gracilis Ecp01 | reverse complement strand
AATCGGCAGAAGTCTAGAAGCCATGATCTAAATTGCGTCTACAGCCGGTCAAGCGCTTGGCCCTCAATTAATGCCGCGCATAGGCTGCATTTCCCTGTTTCAGCGCGGCGTGATGCCACTCATAGAGAATTTCTAGCTGACTGCCGTACTCCTGCAGCAGCGCCACCTGCCGCCGATACAGACCGCGAAACAGGTTGGCAAACAGCAGCGTGAAGATTGCTACCACCAAGCCTGCCGCCGTAGAGACTAGCGCCTCACTAATCCCGCCAGTCACTAACTCCGCATTCGCCCCAATCTCGCCAATTTGAATCGCCGCAAACGAGCGAATCAGACCCAAAATTGTGCCTAGCAGTCCCAGCAGCGGCGACACGGCAATGATGCTCTGAAACACCGTATTGAAGCGCTTCAGCAGCGGCAGTTCGGCCTGGGTGGCGCTCTCTAGGGCGAGGCGAAACTGATTAGGTGAAGCCCCTTCAAGCTCTAGGGCTTCGAGGAAGATGCGGGCGATGGGCAAGTCGAGGTTTTGCTTCAGCCTGGCAAAGACATCGATGGGAGCCTGGCGATAGGTTTGCAGAATGTCCTTGACGACGCGGCGCTGTCGTCGGTTGACTCTGAGCCAGAAGACAGAACGCTCGACGATTAGGGCGATCGCTGCGATAGAAAATAGCAGCAGCGGCACCATGACGATACCGCCAGCGACGAAGATTTCACTTAGAGACATGTTTAGCGACTTGTGCGTGCAGAGAAGCCATATCCAATAGGCTATGGCTCTCAATAATTGATGAATGGCAGCGTAAATCTAAATGAGAATTGATGTCAAGTATTTCTAATGATGAATTCACGGTTCTTAAGACTCATGAGCCGGCGATCGCGAACGGTTCTAACCGTATCAATAGCTCTCATGGATTGATCTAGCTAAAACAGGATATTGAGTAAGATGCCGTCCGTATGGCTCAAAGGGCAAGGCAGAAAGCGCAGCGTAGCGCATCGAAAGTAGGGATTTTAGACTTTCAAGAATTTACACCATTTCAGACATGTCATTTCACCAGAAGCCTTTCTCCTAAGTAAAGCCGATCAGGAAGATTGTGTTCATCGACAAGCTGCTTTATAGTTTAGGCAATGATTTTTAATGCAAAATTAACTCATTAAAGATAGTATTTGTTCGCATCAATAATATTTTCTGAGCCGAGTAAGTTGGAACTATGGGTCTTTCACGAGCCTGTCTTGAACAGCACGACAAGGAAAATGCCCTCACGCGGCGGTGCCTATCTTGGGGATTGCTGAGTGCTGTGGGGGTACATGCAGGCTTAGTGCCGATTTTGCTCTTGATGCCAACGCCAGTGGCTGAAACGAAGACCCAAGATCGAATTGAGCTGGTTGTGACCCAGCCTACGGAACCAGAACCAGAAGTTGTGGAACCGGAACCGGAAGCTGAGCTAGCCGAGGAAGTGAACGAGGCCGCTCCTAGTCAACCCGCTGCTAGCCAGCCAGCGGCTGCGCCTCCGGCAGCACCTGCAATTCAGCCTGTTGCAGCTCCGCCACCCCTA
>NZ_JASATW010000114.1:0-1601 GCF_030405905.1 Sphaerothrix gracilis Ecp01 | reverse complement strand
GGAATTCCAAAAAACGTTGCCGGTACTGCGATCGCTGTGTTGCTTATACGTTTGTGTGTTGCCATGCCGTTGTTCTATACGCTGTAATGCGATCGCTTTTATACTTGCAAGTCCTCTTCTACATTTGCCTTATTTCGTAAAAATGCTTCTGTGTAAGCGTTTCAGCGTTTTTGCTCGTGCGATCGCTTCTTGCCTCTGCGTTGAGGCACGCATAAAGCTGTATGTATACAATAAACTTGTTTATTGTATACATTGAGTGTATATTTAGTGCGTACGTATTATGCCTTTCACTTGCATAGGAGGCAGATCGCTGGTGCTATCCTATCGGCTTCCTTTCGGATGCGATCGCGCTAAGCTCAAGGAGAGCTTACAAGCATTCTTAGTGTGCTGCAGAACCCTGGGGACATCCCTTCTTCGGACTCTGGTCGAGCCCACAAAGGCGATCGCTGGCTGCTCTTACTCTACTTTGTATCAGCGCAAAACCCTCTCGGGCGATCGCTCTTTTGACTTGGAAACTATCATGCGGGCGATCGCTGGTGGTGAGGGACTGTTGCTGTTTCTCAGGAGCTTGGAAAACTCGAACTTTCTAGAAGCTTGGCATAGGCCGTTTCGTAGCCTGATAGGCAAGAAAACTCCTCTCTGCTTCTATGAATACAGATAGCCCTGTCTCTGACAGCGTCATCGATCAAATGATCGACCTGCGATTGCAACTCGCTCAACTCGAACACAAAATTGATACCCTCAAGCCCGCTTTCTTTCATGCCTGCGCAGCTCAAGAACTCACTCAGTTTAGACATGAGCATGGAATCATTTGTCGTCGGCTTACGCCCGGCAAATGGGACTATCCTAGCGATATCCTGAAGCAGGAAAAACGCCTCAAGCTGCTTAAACAGCAATTTCAGCAAACCCATGAACCTACAGCTGGGCGTGAAGTTACCTGGTCTATTCGACTGACTCTTTAGCTCTAGTCTTGGCTCGTCAGCACCATTTTCATAAACAACAGCTCACAGCGATCGCATTGGCCTGTTTGCCAGTAGCTCGGCAGCTGGAAAGCACTTTGACATTGGGGACATTGGAAAAGCAACGGCCGTTGGTGCACTTGGCAGTTAGGCTCGTCGGCTAGCTGCCAAGTCAGTTTATGCCAAGGTGCCGTTTTATAGCACTGGGCACACAGGCGTGTGGGCCAATGCAGCCGGATGCTTTGAGGAAACCACATTGAACGCAACCGCCCCTCTTCTACTCCTGTGAGCTGTGAGAGCTGCTCCAGGTCCTTCGCGCTCGGTCTACGACGGCGCGAAGGACTTTCCCAATAGGACACGATGTAGGGTCTTTTGCCCAGCATCGCCGATAAATGCCCACTGCTTAGATAGTTCGCTCGGCGAAAGCGGCCTAGAAAGTGGCTAAAGCTCTCCTCTTCATAGGGCGCTACTTGAAATAGCCAGGGCTGAAGAGATCGTTTTACTGGCCTTGGAAGGCTCATTAGGGACCCTCTATGGAGATAATGGCTATCTAACTAGCGAGCACTCTTTGACCACCTGCTTGAGCCGTTTAAGACTAATATGCAACTCTCCCTGTTGCAGTGCTTGAATGGCCGCATCGCG
>NZ_JASATW010000113.1:0-1606 GCF_030405905.1 Sphaerothrix gracilis Ecp01 | reverse complement strand
TACAGCACCTGATGACAGCCGCAGCGATTAACTGTAAGCGCATTCACAACTGGCTGACGGGCGTGCCTCAAGCCGCTACTCGTACTTCACAGTTTGTAAGACTGATGGAGTCATCTGTAGGTTAAGCAATATTTCGCCACCAGTATCAAAAGCTGGGAAGATCCCAAGAAGCTTAGAAACCATTATGTTGATGTTGTATGATTTGATGCTCACTGTACTAGTGGCGCGACATGCCTAAAATGATGCAAATTATCAACAGGCTCAAACCCTTGAATCCGGTGCGTTACGCTGCGCTAACAGCACCCTATTTTAGCTGTGTCAGTCCACTAGCAGTAAGTTAGTCACTAGTCTATTTGAGACTTTAGAAAGGAGTTTTGGAAAAACTTTGACCAATTGGTTTAAGTTGTATTAGGATAGCTGTATCGTTGAAAGACAAGTTTCTGATGACTCGCGGCCCCAGTAAGCAATTCGATACGGACACTGCCTTAGCCAAGGCGATGGAAGTTTTCTGGGCACATGGCTACGAAGCTGCTAGCCTGTCTGAATTGCTAAAGAACATGGGGATTGGTAAGAAAAGCTTGTATGACACCTTTGGCAACAAGCGATCGCTCTTTCTTAAAACGCTAGAGTACTACGCTAATATCCTAATCAAGGATATGCAAGAACGCCTATTGGCGGAAGGTTCTCCGCTAGAAAACCTTGAAGCGTTGCTTCGCCACTGGCAGGCGATGCATAGCCAGTCAGGGAGTCATGGCTGTATGTTCGGTACCAACATCGCTGATTTCAGTACCGACGATAAGGAGGTATCGAAGGTGATGAGAGCTTATCTTCAAGAGATGGAGGACACCTTCATGGCAACGCTAACCCGCGCTCAAAAAGTTGGCGAGCTAAAGCCCGACGCAAACATACGAAACCTAGCGCGTCTACTGCTCTGCACGGCTCAGGGAATGGCGTTATTGGGACGAGTGATGGAAAGTGACACGGTGCTGGAGGGAACAGTAACCGCCGCGATTACGGCTTTAGAGCAGAGCTAGTTTTTTTTGCCAAAATGTTGACCAATCGTTCAAGGTTTTTGACGACTACTAAACTGAAAAAGGAGACATTGACATGACATACGACATCACAGGTAAAACAATTCTAATCACAGGTGCGAATCGCGGCATTGGCAAGGTCTTGCTTGAGTTCTTCTTAGCACAGGGTGCGGCCAAAGTCTACGCGACTGTTCGGAAGTTAGATAGTGCTGCTCCGCTAGTTGAGCGGTATGGCGATCAGGTCGTGCCTATTCATCTCGATTTAGACGATCCGCAGTCTATTGTCACCGCTGCTCAATCTGCTCAGGACGTAGAGTTTGTGGTGAACAATGCGGGTGGATTTCTAGCCGCATCACCGCTAGCCGAAGATGCGATCGCGTCCTTAGAATTTCGGTAGTGCCCCAGGGGTAATGATGTGTTTGTTAAGGTGATCAAGAAGAAACCCTTGACGACTCATGCCGACCTGCCCTGAGTGCCAAGCCACTTATATCGTCAAAAACGGCCACATCCATACGGGTAAGCAACGCTATCTCTGCCGCCAATGCGGCTACCAGTTCGTTGAGGAGCCGACGGAT
>NZ_JASATW010000112.1:0-1643 GCF_030405905.1 Sphaerothrix gracilis Ecp01 | reverse complement strand
GGAACAATTGTTTTTAATGCAGGATGTACTTTGTGTTTCAAAGATGCCCATTGCGTAAAACCGTTGTAACTACCACCAAACATGGCTACTTTTTGATTAGACCATGATTGTTTACTAATCCAATCAATGACTTCATAAACATCTGTATTTTCATATTCAAGAGGCTTTATATCGCTTTTGCTCAATCTTTTCCCTCTTGTATTAGCAATAACTCCAACATAGCCCTTAGATGCAGTTAACATTGCTGAAGCTACATTTGTACCTGTATAGATAGAAGACACTAATATTGCAGATTTTTTAGTAGTTGAACTTCCCTTTCGCTGAACTAATACCACTGAAACTTCCGCACCATCTTTCATAGGTATTACAATACTATCATTTACAACATACCTGCGTTTATGGTCTTGCTTTATTTCTTCAAAATAAATAGCTCTGGTGGATGAAAATACTATACTTAAAAAGTATTTTTTTACTAAATCCGTAGCTGTGGCTTGTGATATTTTTTCTGATTTAATACTACTATATGTAGTATTAAAATTACTAACATAATAATCAGTAGGATCCCTTAATATCAATGCCTTATCTAAATTAATGACCTGTATATCATCAGAGTTTTTTACGTATTTGTTGTAAGAGTTTTTAAACGCATTTTTAAAATTCGTAGAAAGCTTTGCCTCTGCATAATGCATGTACACATCTAAATACGGTCTTTGATCTTTTGGTATTTCTTTTATTCCTTTTTTGAATGTAATCAATGCCGTTTTATAATTACCTCTAATAACCTCAACCTTAAACGCATCTAACTCTGATAAATTTTGAGTATTACATAATACAGCTAATTGCTGCATTTGATTTGCAAATGCTATTGTATCTGAGAGTTCTATCTTCTTAAATGGTATTTCTTGACCAAAAGAAGCTATACTCATTGTGATTAATAGTAATATTAGGACTGATTTTTTCATTGTTTTGTGATTGAAAACTGATAGAAACCTATACTATTTCTCATTTGGTTTTTTGTACTTAATTAATTCTTCATTGTATAAAAAGCCATCTTGAGTTTGTGTCATTTTAATAAAGTTTTTAATTTCTGGTGCATACAACCAAACTTCATCCGTTTGTGCATTGTAACCTCTGGAATTTGATACAGTTCCTTTGTATTCAATGGTGTACGCCATAAATGTGCCTGCGTCTACAGTTTCTTGTTTATAAGATACTACTTTTGCATCTTGACTTTGAGTTCCTGTAGTACCATCTTGACTCGTCCAATTTTTTTCATATTTCCAAGTCTTACCAACTTTTAAAGGCCACTTGTATTTTGGTGTTTCGCTCTCTTCTGGCTTTGTAATGTCTGATAGAGGAATTGTATCGTTTCCGATTGTCATACCTAATACGTCATTTTTCCTAACAATTTCTCTTTTATCTTCACCTTCTGAACGTACTTCGCCTTCAGTGGTTACTCCTTTATATTTCCAAGTCCATGTTTCACCCACTATATAATCGTTTAATGTTGGTTGTTTTGCTAATGAATCTGTGTTTTCACTACAAGATGTCAACAATGAAATAAGCACTAGATATACAATTTTTACTGTTCCGAATACTACTTTTAAATACTTCATAATAAGACTTTTAAATTAATGATAGCA
>NZ_JASATW010000111.1:0-1656 GCF_030405905.1 Sphaerothrix gracilis Ecp01 | reverse complement strand
TCGTCGGTGATAAGAATCACTCTTTCAAGCTCAATAAATCATCGGTTAAGTTGTGAATAATCACAGTTATTGATAGCTTAGGTCACTGATAGCTTAGTCAATTACATAGATTATCCATTAAGGTTCAATCCTTAGGAGAGAATTTCGATGACTTTTGTTATCATTACGTTGAAAAAAAAGATGTATGTTTCATCCTTGCAAGTAAATGTAAATGGTGAGGGTGATAGCGGATTCATAAGTGCTGATCATCAGCAATTCTCAGTTTAGGAAATTAGCTGGTGTTAGGTGGCGGTTTCAGCTCTAGCCCTTCAATCATGAAGGAGAGCAGATAGTCCCAACTGTCGAAGTACATGTAGCGGGTCAAGGCCCGCAGGTCATCGAAAAAAGTCTTGCGGGTAGCCAGTGCAGCCCTGAGTACCTGATACTGTTCATCCAGCAGCGCCAGCAAGGTGTGAAAGAGCAATGACAAAATGTTGAGGCTCGCCAGTAAAGCAGCCAGATGCTGTTGCCCATGACCAAAGTTGTGCTCTAGGTTATAGCCTTTCGTCTTCAAAGTATTGTTGTTCTCGTTTTCGACCTTCCAGCGGGTGTCAGGCGACAATTACATCAGCCAAAGATGTCAATTAGCTGTTAGGCAACGGTGCTGAGCCCTCATAGGATCGCCAAGCGCTGAAATGACAACTAGAACACAAGTACGTCCTGGCGAAAAAAAGACACTGAGAACGACCCCAAACGAAGGGAGCATTCTCAGTGCCCAGTCAATACATCTGTCGCGTTTCAGGCTAAGTGGGATGTCGCGTTTCAGGCTAAGTGGGATCTTCCCAACTTTTGATGATGAGGGGGAATGTGCATTGAAGTAGTGTATAGAGAGATTTTGGATAAGTGTAGTGAAGGAGAAAAGGTGTGAGCAGGCGATCGCCTTAAAGTTTGTTGCCTGGCTTTGCCCTCGCGATAATTGGCAGGGTGGCTGCTAATGAGAGTGCTCCTCTAGTTCTAATTGAGACTGGCCTCTTCCTGCCAGCGACACCAGTACATATAAACTGATTCAATTGTAGAGTAGTAAGAGCGGGTGATAGGGAAGGGGAGAATTGATAGAGGAGTTTGTACCCGGCCAGGGAGCGATTGAAGTAGAGGGTTACGAGATCGAGGAGGAAGGCCATCTGCGGATACGGGCAAGGTCGATTGTAGAAGTGAGCCACTGCCCGCAGTGCGGTTTTGAGAGCAGGCGGGTTCATAGTCGATATAAGCGTCGGCTGAAGGATTTACCGCTAGGGGAATATGAAGTAGAGCTAGAGCTGAGGGTAGGGCGTTACTACTGCGACAACGCGGAGTGCAGGCGTAGGATCTACGTGGAGCGATTGCCGGCGGTTGTGTCTCCAAGTGCGCGCCGCACGGCGCGGTTAGAGGAAAAGCTGGGACGAATAGGGATAGCCCTGGGGGGCGCGGCGGGAGAGCGATTGAGCCGAGAGCTGGGCTATGGGATAAGCGATAGCACGCTGCTGTATCTGGTATCAAAGCTGCCATTACCGAAGACGCAGGACTTAAGGGTGGTAGGGGTAGATGACTTTGCGTTTCGGAAGGGAACTCGTTACGGAACGATAGTGGTTGATTTAGTAGCGGGAGAGGTCATAGACCTGTTAGCGGATAGGGAACCGG
>NZ_JASATW010000110.1:0-1726 GCF_030405905.1 Sphaerothrix gracilis Ecp01 | reverse complement strand
CCTGCATTCCGCAGGTTGACAATGAATAAGAAAGGTGGTGTGCCGTAGAGTAGAAGCAGCCCTCAAGAGAATGGATGCATCGGTTGAAGATAGAGAATCTGGATCACCTAGGCTTGGTTGCTGGGATGGTGGACGAGTTGGGACTGGTGGAACTGACCAACGCACAATTAGGCCAGCATAAGCTGGAGCACATCAGCGCAGGACAAGTGGTCAAAGCTTTGATACTAAATGGTTTGGGCTTTGTGAGCGCGCCTTTGTACCTGTTCAGCGAGTTCTTTGAGAGTAAGCCGGTTGAGCATTTGCTCGGCGAAGGCATACAGGCCAGTCACCTCAACGATGACCGTCTCGGACGTGTGCTCGACGAGTTATATGAAGAGGGCACCAGCAGTTTCTTTTTGCGTGTGGCGATGCAAGCGGTGGAGCGATTTGGCGTCGATGTTGGCCAGGTTCATCTAGACTCGAGTTCGTTTTCGTTGCAAGGCGAGTATGAGCGGGAGAGGGTTGAGTCAGGAGACTTAGATCAGGTGCCCATCGAGATCTGTCGGGGCTATTCAAGAGACCAACGACCCGACCTGAAGCAGTTTGTGGTGAATCTAATGTGTAGCGCAGATGGTGGCGTGCCGCTGTGGCTGAAGGTGGCAGATGGCAACCAGAGTGACGCGCAGCAGTTTGCCGGGTTGATGCGCCAGTTTGCCAACAGTTGGCAGATGGACAGTGTGTTCGTTATCGACGCAGCCTTTTACAGCGAGCCGAACTTACAGCAGGTCGGCTCACTCAAATGGGTCTCACGGGTGCCCCAAACCTTGAGCAATGCCCAAGCGCTCGTGCAAAGCGATACCAGCGAACTGACGCCAGTCGCTTGCACCCTCAAGGACTACCAGATGTGGGAGACAACCGCTGAGTATGGTGGAGTTCAGCAGCGCTGGATTCTGATTGAGAGTCTGACGCGCAAGGCTGACCAGTCGCTGTGGGAGCCCGAGCTCAAGCAGCTAGAGAAACGATTGCACCGCGACCTCA
This sequence comes from Sphaerothrix gracilis Ecp01, assembly GCF_030405905.1. Lineage (NCBI taxonomy): Bacteria > Bacillati > Cyanobacteriota > Cyanophyceae > Nodosilineales > Nodosilineaceae > Sphaerothrix > Sphaerothrix gracilis. Next base: position 709 of record NZ_JASATW010000110.1, on the reverse strand, counting down.
AGCAGTTGCAGCAACAGGTTTTTGCCTGTAAGCCCGATGCCCTCGAAGCCCTGATGCGCTTCCAAGACACCCTGGCGGTCCATCACCTCACTGAGGTCAGCGTTGAGACGCTTCGACCGAAACGGGCACCGGGTCAGCGAACTAAAGCAAAAGCTAAAGACACACCACCTGCCACCGGCTACCGCCTCAAAGCCAAGCTTGAGCGCCAGAGCACTGCCGAAGCCGCCTACCAGAACCAGCGCAGTCGGTTTATCCTGGCCACCAATCACCTCGATACCCAGCAGTGGCCTGCTGACAAGCTATTGCAAGAGTACAAGGGCCAACAGAAGACTGAGCGCGGGTTTCGCTTTCTCAAAGACCCGTTGTTCTTCGCCAGCAGCCTGTTTGTCAAAAAAGCCCAAAGAGTTGAGGCTCTAGCCCTGGTGATGGCCCTGACTTTGATGGTCTACACCTTAGCTGAGCGTAAGCTTAGACAAACCCTGGTGGCACAACAGCAAACAATCCTCGACCAGAAAAAACAGCCTACTGTCAACCCTACCTTTCGGTGGGTCATTCAGAAGTTTCAGGGCATTCATTTTGTGCAGTTCGGACACCTCAAGCAGATTAGTAACCTGACTGATGAGCGGCGCACAATCATCCGATTCTTGGGGGCTCATGTTGAGCCTTACTATGCACCTACCTAATCTTTTGGCAACCTGCGGAATGTTGG
>NZ_JASATW010000011.1:216482-232535 GCF_030405905.1 Sphaerothrix gracilis Ecp01 | reverse complement strand
GCTTATGCTGGCCTAATTGTGCGTTGGTCAGTTCCACCAGTCCCAACTCGTCCACCATCCCAGCAACCAAGCCTAGGTGATCCAGATTCTCTATCTTCAACCGATGCATCCATTCTCTTGAGGGCTGCTTCTACTCTACGGCACACCACCTTTCTTATTCATTGTCAACCTGCGGAATGCAGGTTGTTATCCTTGGCCAAGATTCCAAGAGTGATCAAGATTCTGAACAGATAAGCCTTGGCACTCCTTATGGTTTACATCACAAGGGTTCTCGTGAAATTCTTGGGCGTACAAAGCTTTACTTTGAGATGATCGTTGCCCTGTTGACCTTATGCTACAGAGTATATTTGACAGATGTTTATAAAGTCTGGGTTTGTGATCCGAATCGCCCTTACCACGGTGTAAAACTGCCGAGAGTAGATCAAGAAAAGTTTATAAGTACCTTGAAAGTAGAGATTCTGGCTATGAATCCCGTTGCTCTAGTAACGTGGGGAAAGGAGTCAGCGAATAGCGTTAAGGAATTAGATCTCAACATTCAGCACTTGATTTTTCCTCACCCTAGTGGCGCTGCCAATGGAACTTGGAAAAAGTTGATGAATCAATCTCCTACCCACGAAAATAAATTGGCATACTGGAGTTCTGAGATCTCAAAGGTGTTACCTAAAAGTATCTGATGAGTTTAGCCTAAGTATTAATAATTGCATTCTAAATCATGAACGATAAAGAAATTATTTCTGAATTCATAGCAAGTCAAAAAAGGCAATGATGGAATTCAGCTCCTTGTTCGCGGTATATCCTGGCCACATCCTCATGAACCCGTATCTAGTTGGACAGTAGCCTCTGTACTCCCGCAAACCTTCTCATCTCAGGAATTGGATTCCAAAATTCAGGAGATTTTAGATAATGAGCAGTACTTTAAAGTTTGCCAGGAATGTGGGAAGCGGAAACCCCGTGGTTGGATGCATAATGATGGTATCTGCCAAAGTTGTGCCGAGAATAATCACGGCGTTGTCTACTAAACGCAAGATATAGGAGAGCTGAGTGTTATGACTATCTCCTTGGATTTACCAGTAGAGCTAGAGAATGAGCTTTCTGCTGAGGCTTCTCAACTTAAATTGCCTCTAGCAGAGTATATTCTTCGCGTTCTCTCCTTTCGCCCTTTTCTGCAAAATCCTCCCAAAACAGGCGTGGAGCTAGTTGCCTACTGGGAAAGCGTCGGGGTTATCAACTCTCGGCCTGATATTACTGACAGCCAGGAGTACGCCCGCCGGTTGCGTGACCAAACTGAACATCGTGAGCGGGCTTAGGTAGCGAATGTACCTGGTTGATACCGATGTCATAATCGACATTCAGCGGGGGTATGCGCCAGCACTGGCTTGGTTTGCCTCTGTCCCAGCGCTGCCGAGCATCCCAGGCTTTGTGGTGATGGAATTAATTCAGGACGCTCAGAACAAACAGCAGGTGCGGAAAGTCTTACAGCTTGTAGCGCCTTTGACCATCATTTGGCCGACCGAAACTGACTGTGCTCGGGCTTTGTCTGATTTCACCGCTTATCATCTGTCTCATAAGGTTGGTTTGATTGATGCCTTGATTGCGGCCTGTGCTGTTGGGCGTAGCGCAACCCTCTGTACTTTCAACGTAAAGCACTACCAAGTCATCTCAGGCTTGAGCCTGGATCAACCCTACAGTCGCTAAAGCCGCCTAACACCTCATTGGTGCGGACGGTATAGAGGTTATCGGTGGGTGTTCGAGGTCGTCTGCCGCCGCACAACTTCACCGTTAGCTGGCTGTTTAGTCGTGTTGGCTGTAGCTTGAATGTGGTCTGTGGGACGAATAGGACTCAGGTTGGTTTTATAAGAATTGCATGTTGCAATCTTATTTCAGATAATCGCTCAGCTTGGTCGCTTCGTGTCCGATCGTAAATTCGCCAACAAGCGCATAGTAGACTATGCAAGCGCGTATCATTGCCTCAAATACGCAAAGCTGACGGGTAAAAATTAAGTCTTTCGTACAGTCTCAAACGGTACTGAGCGACTTGAGCGAGAACAGCCGTCATTTTGGAAGCGCTTGCTGTCTCCTCCCCTATCTCCCTCATCTCCCCCATCTCCCTCATCTCCCCTATCCTCCAGCCCGCTCCCTGTTGTAGGATACAAATTTACTCATCGTTCGCCCCGTCTGCTGTCAGCATGAAAAAAACCTTCGTTCTGGACACCAATGTTCTTTTGCATGAGCCAGATGCAATGTTGGGATTTCAGGACAATGACGTGGTGCTGCCCATCACTATTATTGAAGAACTCGATCGCTTTAAAAAGCGAATGGAAGAAACCGGGCGCAATGCCCGCCAAGCTTCGCGGATGCTAGACGATCTGAGAAGGCGAGGCAGCTTGACTCAGGGCATTTCCCTAGATTCGGGCGGAACGCTGCGGGTGGCGCTGTGTCACCGGGAAACGCTGCTGAAGCTGCCGCCGGAACTGGAAGGCGATAGCGACGATAACGCCATTTTAGCCGTAGCCCTAGAGCTGAAGCATCACTGTGACTGCCCGGTGGTGCTCGTGAGCAAAGACACTAATCTGCGCATTAAGGCCGACACCTTGGGGCTGATTGCAGAAGACTATACGACTGACAAAATTGACGTTTCTGACTTTTACACGGGCATTGTCGAGGCAACAGTAGAGGCGGCGGCAATTGATGAACTGCAGCAAATTGGCGTTACGGAGCTAGCGCAGCCGGTGGCCCCCAATCAGGCGGTAGTGCTGACTGACAGAGCAGATCCGTCTCATACAGCCCTGGCAACGGTGGAGCCTACCAGCCATAAGGTGATTCCGCTAGCTAAACTGCCCAAAGTCGGCGTGTCGCGGATTCAGCCCCGCAACCGCGAACAGCAGTTTGCCCTCAATCTATTGCTGAATGACAACGTACCGTTAGTGACGCTGGTGGGCAAAGCCGGGACGGGCAAAACCCTGCTGGCGATCGCCGCTGGGCTGCAAAAGGTAGCCGATGACGGTTTGTACAGCCGTCTGCTGATTGCCCGACCGATTGTGCCGATGGGCAAGGATCTCGGCTATTTGCCTGGCGACGTGGGAGAAAAGCTGACGCCCTGGATGCAGCCCCTCTACGACAATTTTGACCTGATTTTTGGTACGCAAGTAACGAGCGATCGCCCCAGCTACTGGCGGCGGGGACACGAAGAACTGATTGAGCGGGGGCTGCTGCAGATTGAACCGCTGACCTACATTCGTGGGCGCACTTTGCCCCAGCAGTTTTTTATCGTAGACGAGGCCCAGAATCTAACCCCTCACGAAGTTAAGACAATTCTGACACGGGCCGGGGAAGGCACCAAGATTGTGCTGACAGGCGATGTCAATCAGATTGACAATCCCTACGTGGATGCGGCGAGTAACGGTCTCAGCTACGTGGTTGAGCGCTTCAAGTCCGAGCCGCTAGCCGGACACATTCTGCTGCAGCGGGGCGAGCGATCGCCCTTGGCCGATCGGGCCTCAATTTTGCTTTAGTCCGGCTGAAACTGCCAGCGCAGCAGCAGCGAATTGAGCACAACGCTGACGGAGCTAAAGGCCATCAGTCCGCCTGCCACGGCTGGGCTGAGGCTAACCCCGTAGGCGGGCAACAGAATGCCAGCGGCCAGGGGAATCCCTACCAGATTGTAGGTGAAGGCCCAGCCCAGGTTCTGACGAATTTTGTTAAAGGTAGCGCGGCTGAGGCGAATCGCTTCTAAAACATCGCTGAGGCGATCGCGCATGAGGACAATATCAGCCGCCTCCATCGCGGCGTCGGTGCCAGAGGTGAGGGCAATGCCGACATCAGCTCGCGCCAGAGCGGGGGCGTCGTTGATGCCATCGCCGACAATGGCAATGGTGCGTCCTTGATCTTGCAGATTGGCGATCGCCTCTACTTTGCCTGCTGGGGTCATCTCGGCTAACACGCAGTCGGCGCTAATGTTTAAAGTCTGGGCGATCGCCTCAGCCGCCGCTGGCTGATCGCCAGTGAGAATTTGAATTTTTAGGCCGAGCTGCTGTAGCTCGGCTAGGGTTGTGGCGGCTTCCGGGCGGAGCTGATCGGCAGCGGCCAGCAATCCGGCAAGCTGCCCCGCCACGGCCACATAGACCACCGTTTTGCCCTGCTGCAACAGCGCAGCGGCGCGATCGCGGGCCGCCTCTACCGCAATACTGTGCTGCTCTAGCCAAGCAGCATTGCCGACTAAAACGGTTTGGGCCTTACCCTGCCAGGTGACAGTGGCCGCAATGCCAGCCCCAGCTGCCGTCTGAAAATCCTCGGCGGCTAAACTCTCTAACGCTAGTTTCTGGGCCTGTCGTTCAATTGCGATCGCCAGCGGATGCCGCGTTCCCTGCTCGACGGCGGCGGCTAGCTGCAGCAGTACATCAGGATCTAAATTAGGCTGCAATGGCAAGCAGTCAGTAATGTCAGGCTGCCCCTGGGTGAGCGTTCCGGTTTTATCAAACACCAGCGTATCTAAGCGATGCACCCTTTCTAAAACATCGCCGCCGCGAATCAGCAAGCCACACTCAGCCCCAATGCCGGAGCCTACCAGAATAGCCGTCGGCGTCGCGAGGCCCAGAGCACAGGGACAGGCAACGACTAGCACCGCGATCGCCAGCTTGAGGCTAATCAGCAGCGCTGAAGGCTCACCCATTGCGGCATGACCCATATGGGCTTGGCCCAGCACGGCAGGCATCACCTCCGGCCAGAGCGGTAGCCCAATGAAGTACCAGAACAGAAAGGTCAGCGTTGCGAGGGTCAGGACGCCGTAGGTAAAGTAGCCAGAAATGACATCAGCCAGCCCTTGAATCGGCGCTTTGCGGGTCTGGGCCGTTTCCACCAGGTCAATCATGCGGGCTAGCACCGTGTTTTGCCCGGTTTCGCTCACCTGCAGGACGATGGCCCCGGTCTGGTTGAGGGTACCCGCGATCGCTTTGTCGCCCGGCTGCTTGAGCACTGGCAGCGATTCGCCAGTCAGCATTGACTCATCTATGGTGGTTTGTCCCGTTTCCAAGATGCCGTCTACCGGAATTTTTTCACCCGGCAACACCTGCAGCCAGTCCCCAGCCTGCACCTGTCCCGCCGGAATTTCTACACCTCGCTGCTCGGCTACAGCCGCCTCTGGATTGGGCACCAAGCGGGCAACCTGAGGCTGAAGGGCAATCAATGACTGCAGCGAATCAGCGGCCCGATAACGCGCTCTTTGCTCTAGGGTTCGCCCCAGCAGAATGAAGCTCAGCAGCATGACCGGCTCGTCAAAGAAGCACTCCCAGCCCAGCTGCGGCCACAGGAGAGCAACCAGGCTAGTGACATAGGCGCTCACTGTTCCTAGCCCCACTAGGGTATTCATGTTAGGAGCGCCGTGGCGCAGTCCTTGCCAGCCGTCAACCAGCAGCGATCGCCCCGGTAGAGCTAGGGCCAGCGTCGCCAACCCGGCGTGAAACCAGATATGGCTCAGCACCGGAATCACGACATCAAAGTGTCTCAGATGCCCCAGCGTGGACAGGGCGAGCAGAACACCGGCGATCGCGAGCTGCTGAAGCTGCTGCCGATTTTCCTGCTGCTTGCGGGCGGCCCATGCTTGAGCCCGGTCGGATTCGGCAATGGCGCTGTCGTCACCGCGCGGCTGGCTAGGAAATCCGGCCTCGGTAATCTGCTGGGCTATCGTCTGCGGATCGGCTTGCCCGGCCTGGTAGTCAACAGCGGCCACCTCAGTGACTAAGTTTACGGTGGCTGAGATCACGCCTTCACACTGCAGCAGCTTTTGTTCTACCACGCGCACGCAGCCAGCACATTTCATGCCGCTGACATCGAGCACGATGGTTTCAGTAGCAGAGGCAGGCGCGATCGCTTTGTTCGGGTCAGCCGGACGGCTAGCGGTTGAAGTCACAGACAGGCAGCCTAATCTAAATGAGCAATACAGAGTCTCCTATCTATTCTGATAGAAATATCGCTTTTAACTCAAATAGGGGCAGCAATATCTGCAGATTTCTGATTTGCTCAATGTCTAGCCTAAAAGGCTGATTCAGTTTCAATCGGCTTAATCGCCTGGGCTCGACAGTCCCTGAGCCAAAGCTGGACGGCGCGGCCAATGGCCCCATAGGTGCTGTCAATTGGCGGCGTCAGCACGCGGCCTAAATTGGGATAATCCCCCTGCCGCGAAAGCATGAAGGCCAGCCGCCAGTCGTTGCCTTCTGCGTGGCTGCGAGTCAGGAATAGCCAGTGGTAGTGCTGCAGCTCGACGGCCCTTAGATCGACGTATTGGCGCTCTAGAGTCGTAAAGAAAATTTGATAAACCAGATCCTCAGTGTCAGCGTCAAAGGTATAAGTCCAGCGATCGAGGTCTAGCGGCTGAAACTCTGGCTGGCTAGTGATTAGAACCGTTGTCGGTCGCTGAATTTCGCGGAAAGGGCCAGAGCTGCGCTGAATCACCCGGTTGCTGTAGCTGGGTAAGTCCCGCAGCAGCCCCGCGACCACGGTTTCTAACTGAGCGGGACAGGCTACCTGAGGCCGCAGCGGGGTTGAGGCTGCTTCATCTGCTACAGCGGGAGCGGCCCAGCTAAGCGGCAGCAGATGCGTGCTGGCGATCGCCCCCACTAGCGCCCATCTCTTGAAGCGCGCGCCTGACATCTAGATCGCCAACTCCTGACAAATGCGCTCAAACGCGGCGCAGGGGTCATCTGCGGCTGTAATCGGTCGGCCAATGACTAGGTAGCTAGCCCCCGCTGCGATCGCCTGAGCAGGGGTCATCACCCGGCGCTGATCGCCTTTAGCGGCCCAGTCGGGTCGCACCCCCGGACATACCAGCAAAAAGTCGTCTCCGCAGGTACGTCTAAGCAGGTCTGCCTCATGGGGAGAGCAAACGATTCCGGCGAGACTGCTTTCCTGGGCCAGCAGCGCCATTTGCAAAGCATAGTCAGACAGCTCCAAAGGAATCTTGAGCTCAAAGGCCAGCGATCGCGCATCTAGGCTAGTGAGTACCGTCACGGCGATTAGGTTAGGAGGCGGATACCCGCAGGCGGCTGCACCGGCCACAGCCGCCTGCTGCGCCTGCTGTAGGGCTGTCCGGCCAGCCGGGGCATGTACCGTCATCAAATCGACGCCGTAGGCAGCAGCAGCCCGACAAGCGCCAGCCATCGTGTTAGGGATGTCGTGAAACTTTAAGTCCAAAAAGATGCGCTTTCCCTGGTCTTTAAGATAGGACAGGACACCGGGGCCGCTGCTGACAAACAGTTCCAAACCCACCTTCCAAAAGCTAACGGCTGGGAGCTGCTGCACTAGGGCGATCGCTTCTTTTTCGCTAGCCACATCCAGCGGCACAATAATTCGCTCAGCAGGAGACATCATTTCACTAGGCGTACAAACTTCTTTTTGCCCATCTGTAAGACTTTTCCGGCCAAAGCCTCAGGAGATTCAAAGGTCAAGTTCGGATCCTCAACCCGCTCGCCCTCTAGCTTCACCGCCCCGCCATGAATTTGGCGGCGGGCTTCACTGCTGGATTTGCACAGACCACTAGCGCCAACGATATAAAAGATCTTGGCCGGAAAGGCCACTTCGCCTAAGGAAAACTCTGGCACGTTTTCAGCGCTGTTTGTCTGTCCCTGAGTCAGGGTGAGGGCATCCTGCTGGGCCTGCTGGGCTGCGGCTGAGCCCCGGTATTGGCCGGTTATTTCCAAGGCTAGGGATTTTTGGCGATCGCGGGGATTTGCTGGCAGATGCGCCAGCGGCAGGTCAGTCAGCAGCTCAAAGTAAGACTCAATTAAGTTGTCGGGTATTTTTTCCAGCTTGGAGTACATCGACAGGGCGTCTTCCTGCAGGCCTACATAGTTACCCAAAGACTTAGACATCTTCTGGGTACCGTCTGTGCCCAGCAGCAGCGGCAGCAACATGCCAAACTGGGGCTTGAGGCCGAAATGACGCTGCAGATCGCGGCCCACGGCAATATTAAACTTTTGGTCAGTGCCGCCTAGCTCCACATCTGACTGCACCGCCACTGAATCGTAGCCCTGCATCAGCGGGTACATAAACTCGTGCAGATAAATCGGCGTTTCCTGGCCGTAGCGCTGGGCAAAGCCTTCTTTGGCTAGCATTTGCCCTACCGTCATCGTCGCCAGTAGCTCTAGAATCTTGGCGAGATCGAGCGCTGCCAGCCATTCGGAGTTGTAGCGCACCTCCAAACGCCCCGGCGTATCGAAGTCTAAAATGGGCCTCACCTGCTCCAGGTAGGTTTCGGCGTTGGCTCTGACCTCAGCCTCGGTTAGCTGCTTGCGCACTTCTGACTTGCCCTCTGGATCGCCAATGCGAGCGGTGAAGTCGCCAATGATCAGCACTGCCGTATGGCCCGCATCCTGGAAGGCTCTCAGCTTACGCACCGGAATGCTGTGGCCGACATGAATCTCGGCGCCGGTGGGATCAATGCCCAATTTAACCCGCAGCGGGCGATCACTCTGCAATAGCCGCTGCATCAGATTTTGATTGGGATCCTGGCTGGCTGGCTGCTGAGGAAAAACCTCGCTCACGCCCCGGTAGATCCATTGAAACTCCTCTGGGATTGTGCCAAACTGCGGGGACTGCACAGAACCGTTAACCGCCATAATTTTCAATGATTCTCCCGATCAAGCAGAGCTACCGCTGAATAGCGTAACAAAACCTTAGCTATTCTATGGCAGGAATGGTCTGCTTGCTTTATCCTGAAGGCCAATCGCAAATTTTGCAGATTTCGCAGACGGGTAAGATGTCACTCCTCAATTAGCCCTTTATAATTTTCAGAATCCAAGAATTTTTCAAACCTGTTGATAAGGGAAGTAAAAAAACAGTGTCAACGAATACTGTCCGCCAAACGCGATCGCGACCGGCTCGACGTCAGTCTACATTAGACGTTCTCAAGTTTGTGCAAGACGTAGGCCAAGTTGCGACTGCCAGCATTTTGGGGGCTACCATGCTCACCAGTGCTATCGTGGCGGGCGGTTTAGTCGGTTTAGCCGTTAGCTTTCGCAACCTGCCAGATGTGCGAATTCTGCGCAACTACCTGCCCACCGAAACCAGCTATATCTACGACATCAACGGCACCCTGCTCGACAGTCTGCACGACGAAGCTAACCGCGAGGTGGTTGACCTCAACGATATTTCACCCGACTTGAAGCGAGCAGTCTTAGCTATTGAGGACAGCTACTTCTACACCCACAAAGGTATTAACCCCAGCAGCGTTGCCCGCGCCCTGCTTGCCAACATGCAGGCGGGAGCCACAGTGGAAGGGGGATCGACTATCACCATGCAGCTGGTGAAGAACCTGTTTCTCAGCCCCGATCGCACCGTCAGCCGAAAGCTAGCCGAGGCCGTTTTGGCCCTGCGACTAGAGCAGATTTTTGATAAAAATCAGATTCTAGAAATGTACCTCAATCAGGTGTATTGGGGACACAACACCTATGGCGTAGAAACTGCGGCCCAAAGCTACTTTAATAAGTCAGCGACGGAGCTGACCCTGGCAGAATCAGCCATGATGGCGGGTCTAATTCAGGCTCCGGAGGAGTTTAGTCCTTTTGTTGACTATCAGGAGGCCAAGCGCCGCCAAGCCCTAGTGCTGAGCCGGATGCGACAGCTTCAGTGGATTACCTCTGATGAAGAAGCCGCGGCCAAAGCCCAGCCGCTGCTGATTGGTGAAATCACTTCATTCCGCTCTAGCCAGTCTCCCTGGATCACGGAGGCAGTAGTGCAGGAGCTGACCGATCAGTTTGGCCAAGAGGCTATTCTCAAAGGGGGAATGCGGGTTCAAACCACCATCAATCTCAACTTCCAGCGCATTGCTGAAGAGACTGTCAAGCGCAACTATTCTGTTCTGAGAGGGCGGGGACTCTACGCCGATCAGATAGCTTTGGTGGCGGTCGATCCGCGTACGCACTTTGTTAAAGCGTTAGTGGGCGGCGTTGACTACCAAGATAGCCAGTTCAACCGGGCCGTACAGGCTCAGCGCCAGCCTGGATCTGCTTTCAAGCCCTTTGTTTACTACGCCGCTTTTGCGTCCGGTCGCTATGCCCCTGAAAGCGCGATCGCCGATACGCCAGTCAGCTACCCCGATGGTTACGAATCCTATTCACCTCGGAACTATGATGGCTCCTTCATGGGCAGCATTTCTCTGCGCAAGGCCCTGGAGCTTTCCCGCAACGTCCCGGCGATTAAGCTAGGACAGGCCGTTGGCATCGATAAAATCATCCAGATCTGCCGCACCTTAGGAATTGCTAGCCCTATGGAGCCAGTTATTTCTCTGCCGTTGGGCGCAGTCGATCTAACGCCCTTAGAAATGGCGGGAGCCTATGCCACGTTTGCGAGTAACGGCTGGCACTCAGATCCGACCTTAATTATTCAAGTGACCGATTCTACCGGCGGCGTCCTCTTGGATAATACGCCCAAACCCCAGCTTGTTTTAGATCCCTGGGCAACAGCCGCGCTCACTAGCGTACTCCAGGGCGTGATCAACAGCGGTACGGGGCGCTCGGCTCAGATCGGACGTCCGGCGGCGGGTAAAACCGGAACCACTGACTCGCAAAGAGATATCTGGTTTGTGGGCTATGTACCTCAGCTAGCCACTGCCGTTTGGGTCGGTAATGATGATTATTCGCCGCTGGGTGCGGGGGCCACAGGGGGCGGCTATGTAGCACCCATTTGGCAAGACTTCATGCAGCAGGCGTTGACAGATGTGCCTGTAGAAAATTTCCGCAGTCCGTCTGAGTTTGTTCGTCCTTAGCAGCGTCTTGCGAAGCTCAAACTTCTTTGATTTCAGCCTTCATTCGCTCCAGGGTTCGATTCATCTGATCGAACATCTGCTGGGGCGTCATGCCAAACTGATCAAGCTGGGTTTTCAGCTGCTCTACGGTCATTTGAGCCATAAAGTCGTCTGACAGCTCAAACCGCTTCATGAAAATGCGATAGCGCTCCATGATGGCTTCCATCTGCTGGATATAGAGCTTCTTGCCTTCGCGATCAAATTTGCCATAATCGCCACCAAGCTGCATCAGGGACTGATAATCCTGAAAAAGCTTCATAGCTTCTTGTTGAACAATTTCGGAGTCAAAAAATCCCATTTTTTCCCGATCGGTGCTTGACGCAATATTTCGTGGATAAGTTCAGCGTAAGAGTTTTGGGGAGTGGGCGCAAAGGTGAGATATCCCTACTCGCTGCGCCCTAGGGCAGACTCAATCACGGAAGAATAGGCCCAAAAGTCCTTTGCGACGTTTTTTAGCTGTGTGACCGTTCAGCTCGCTCAAATCAATATCAAGCTGCTTGGCATACTTCAGGGCAGTTGAATTTTTGATGTCAAGCTTAAGCGCTTGGCGAAAATGGACTTTAGCCATGCCCGTCAAATTTTGCAAGAGATAAGCCTGTCCTAAGAGGGTATGATAAACGCTGTTTTTAGGCTCTATGCGCACAGCATCCCGCAGTTCTTGAACTGCATGAACCGGACTGCCCTTCATCAGATATTCTCTGGCCCGATCGGCATGGCGCTCAGCGTAGTTGATCGAGGGCGCTTCGGTTTCAGTTTTGGGCTTTTGCGAAAGAGAAACTTGGCTAGTATCGGCGGCAGCTACCAGCCCAGAACGCTTCTCCCGAATGATGGGATCGCCCATCTTGCGGCGCAGGTAGACCAGGTTAAGCTCTGAAAGCTGATGGGTTGACTGTTCAAAAGCCGTTGCCGAACTGTACTGAGCTGTACACAAGTCGGTGAGCGCTTTTTCATAAAAAACATCTACCTCAGTCTCTTCAGTTTGCATTAGCTTTTGGGCCAGCTGTCCTGAGGGAATGAGACGGCCTTCACGGCTGAGGCGACGCACCTTAAATCGCAGCGTGGCTAATGTCTCAGCCCGGCCTTTATCCTGCTTGAGGCGCTGATAGGCTGGGTTCACTAGTCTGGCTAAAAGCTGCTGGGAAAACTCCTGGACTGAAGCATCGTGGGTTGCCAAGATATCGGGATGCAAGCGCTTGGCGACCTGGCGATAGCGTTTAAGGATGCGGCGCTCATCGGCTGCAACCGAAACGCCAAGAATAGCGTATGGATCGGCAAATTTTTTGAGCCAGTCTTGGGAAAAAGCTTTTTGTGACATGCAGCGATCGCGTGGAGCAAACTAAAGCCGATGATATTAGCAACACCCTTGATGTGAGTTCTACGGCCAACGGGTCAATCTAGATGCAGCCACGGACTAACAGCCAATCACGCTGGGGGCCCAAAAACTCGTTGGAAAGAAAGCTCAGCTAAACACTAGGATAATGAAATTTAGAGGACTTCAAGCGGGTTGCACCAAAATTAAGAGGCCGGGGCTGTTCGATCTGAGCATGTCATCCTCAAAGGCTAGGCGGCGATTTTGTTAATCATCTTAATGATTGGGTTATTGGTTCTGTAGCCTTGTTATCAAGCTGGTAGCTTACAGGAGATTCAGGCAAAAGCGCAGCTTTTCTCACTATCATAGGAGCACATAGGGTACTGAGACTTCCGCCAGGTTGCTGATGACCTCAAACGGCTCTAAGTTTAGGCGATCGCCGCTGGCCTGTCTTTGCTAATTACACAATCCGCTTATGTTAGCTTTTCCTAGAAATCGTAAAGTGGCGGCAGCTTTAGCTATTCTGAGCGCGCTTGAGCCGATGCCCATTCCTGTCTCTGGGCTGCACAAGTTTTACCTGGGTCAGCCTTTTTGGGGCATCTTGTATCTGCTGCTAGGCTGGACGCAGATTCCCCGCATTGCCAGCGCCATTGAAGGGGTTTGGTATTTGATGCTGAGTGACGAAGATTTTATCGCTCGCATTGCCTCTACCCCCGCGCCAGTCCAGCCGGAAGCGATTAATCCTGGACAGGTGAGCGCGATCGCTACCGCCCTCAGAGAGCTAGATTTACTGCGGCAGGAAGGCTTGATTTCAGAATACGAGTTTGAGCAAAAACGACGCCATCTGCTAGATCAAATCGCCTAGTATGGCCTATAGGCAATCCGCTCCCAATGAGCAGCTATGAATTCGTCCCCTCGGCCATCGGCTTGGCAACAGCTTAAGCAATCATTTCAGGCTCACTTACAGCCGCCGCGATCGCAGTTGCGAGAAGATCCCTTCTATCGCTTTCAGTCCATCACAGAAGTGACACAGGCCGCCCGGCTGGGCATTCGCATCGACGTTAACCGGGCCACTGTAGACGACTGGCTACGTCTACCGGGTATTTCAATTCATCAGGCCCGTCTGCTGGCAGCGCTCACCCAGTCAGGCGTACAGATACATTCTTTGGAGGCGCTAGCGGCAGCTCTCAACACTTCAGTGGAGCGTCTCAGTCCGCTAACGCCTATTCTGCAGTTCTGCTTTTACGATCCAGACAGTCCTGGCCAAATTCAGCGGCTCAATCCCAACACCGCGACTCTAGAGCAGCTGCTTCGCATTCCAGCGATTGACCTGTATCTAGCACGTCGAATTATTGCAGGCCGTCGCATCAAGGCTTATACCCATTTAGCTGACCTGCAGCAGCGCTTGGGACTGCCAGCAGCCCTGGTCGAGACGCTGCTGCACTACTTGGCTTTCTAAGGCGATAGAACAAGCAGTGTCCGCTTTGTGAGGGAGCTGGTATTCGCTTGTAGTCTGCTAGCGGGTCCTAAGTCCATAGCCCCTGTTGTCACTGCAGCCAGCAGCCAGCAACAGCTCTGTACCAGCACCCGCTTTGCAGCCGCTATCCGCCAAAAGACCGTGTAGTCATCGGTGGGTTCACGGTAAGCTGAAGGTGTTTTGGAAATTGGTATTAATTCAAAGTTTTAGGGGAAATTCATGCAACTGCGAGCTGTGGCGATCGCGATTCTGGCTGGCTGCTTATGGGTGATGAGCTGGCTGCTTGTTCCACCTGCTCATGCCTTAACTGCAATAGAGCTGACAGATTTGGACTACAAAACCTGCCCGGAAGAACTCTCTCAGGGACTGGTAGGTAGCGGCAGCAGCCTTGAAGCCAACTGCTTCTTGGTCTACGGCAAGGCGATTAACAACTCCGGTAAGCCAGTTCTCAACGCCGATATTTTTGGCCGCATTTATGATGCTAATGCCAATCCGGTCATGCAAAATCGCAATCGTTTAGGCTCTATTGACGAAGTGCCGCCAGGAGAAAGCGACTTTGAGCTGCGCGTTTCAGTGCCTGCCAATCAGCCCACTCCGCTCAAGCTAGAGCAGTTTAAGGCATCAGGCTTTACCGGGCGGGTGCGGCGCTTTTAAGCGGATTTTTGCCCTGCCTGTGGCACTCTCCCTGGCAGACGATTTCTGGTTTAAATGGTTTAAATTATCGGGCTAATTCTTCCTGCAGCATTTCATCGTAGATCTGCGGCAAATAAGCGCTCATACTATTGTCTTCGATGCCATAGCCTAAGCTTGTCCAAGTACCAGAAAGCATTTCTAGTACCGTATAAATTTCGCCTTGACGCAGTAGATCTGAGAGACTGACGCCCCAGGCTTGCTCATCGCTGAGCCACTGGTAAACGACCCAGTCCTGATACTGGGGTTCAAAACTGTAGGCTGTCCAGAACTCAAACCAGGCGGGCGGGCTGGGATGATAGGCTTCTGCTTTGTCCAGCCAGGTCGTTGTCAAAAACTGATAGCGGCCTGCGGCTGTGGTGCAGTCTCCTAGGTTAGGCCCGGCTACAATAGGCACGCACTGATCGGGGTGCTGGCTCAAATCTTGAACGCGATCGCCTCCATACAGCACGTGATAGGGATGGGCTAAGTTGGACTCGCTGGCCGAGATAGTACGCATCAGCGCTCGGATATAGGGATCGCCTCCCTGCATAACTAGCGGAATTGGGGTTTCAGTCCAGTTGTTGTATCCACCCAGCAAAGCGGGCTGAGAATACGGAATCCAGCGAGAGATCAGCCAGGCTACCCCCAAAAACATCAGGGCCGTAATCAACAGCGGCCCATGATCTTCACGGCGCGGCGGCGCTGAGGTATCGGAAGAAACGCTTTTAGCTTCAGGCATAGAGGCGGGAGAAGGCACAAGTTTGGGAAAGACTGGTCGGGTTCTGCAACAGCGACCCGGAGTAGATTCGCTCTGCCGCTATCTTAGCTCATTGACTACAGACCACTTTTGCCATCGGCGCTAGTCTGCAGTTAGTTCGAGCCAATAAACTGTTCGTACGCCTACTTACGGGTTCTAGCCCACTGGCTGCTGCGCCACATTGTCAGATAGATAACGCCTGTAATCAGCGCCCCCAAATTCCACTTAAAGGATTTTTCTAAAAGACTTTGACGCCGAGAAGCAATACTTTCCTGAACCTGGGAAGACAATACCGCCTCGTTCTCTTCAATTGAGGAGAGTAATTCATCCTTGAGCGAGGGCAAAGACTGTTCATCTGGAATATTAGGCACTGCGTTCTGGGCCGTTAGCTGCGCAATGAGCTGCTCTAGATCTTCTTGTGAGCTGATACCGGCAATCTCGGTTTTAGCCTGCTGAATCTGCTGGCCTAGCTCATTGGCCTGAGTTTCAATTTGGGTGACATTCTGCCGATCGATACGCACCGTATTGGCAACGCCCAGCGGAATGAGCAACAGATGGGCAATTCCAATCAGTAAGAGCAGCCATGAAAAAACGGGCAACAGCAAAAGTTCCCAGCGGGCACGCTCCTCTTTTTCGCCTAAAAAGATAAAGGCAAAACCAATTAAGGCAACGGGTGCCCGCTCAATAATTTGCCCTAAAGCCTGAAACTCCCAGTTGGGGTTGAATAGGACAGGTGGAATTAGAATTTCGCCCAAGTCGATCAATGCTAGCAGGATTAGCCCATAACCGATCCAGTGCATCGGCTGGACTGACCGATTCCAGGCAGTTCTAGCTTTCCAAAGCTGTCTAACCGCTTGGGTTAATTGTTCAGTTTCTGCGTTAGCCATTACTTTCTTGATGTAAAACTTCTGAATTGCTGGAAAGTAGAATAATTATGTAAAGCATACGATTGCCGCTAGGCAGATCAGGATTAAGTATGGCTAAGCAGGTTCACTTGGCTTTACAGCTTCTGCGGCGGGTTAGCAGGTTCGCGCTGCAAAATC
>NZ_JASATW010000011.1:189165-216472 GCF_030405905.1 Sphaerothrix gracilis Ecp01 | reverse complement strand
AAATCAGCATATAAAGCCCGCCAAAAAACAAGACCGCCACAAGTCCAAACAGCAGCGAACCATCGCCTTCATGCCAATAGTCAAAAGCGGCTTTGTTCTCGGAGGCAGCTAAGACGGCCATCAGCGCCACCCGAATAGCGTTGATAAAAAAGCCAATAGCGATCGCAATAAAGGGTGTTAGCCAGCGCTTAATTCCTGAGATAGGAAACATCACTAGGCAAACAGCGGACAGTCCTAGCAGGTAAGTGATGGACTCCATCCCAGAGCAGCCATAGTACACCTCAACTCCCCCTCCCGGTAGGGCAATGACTAAGCCCTGCCGCATCACGTCAAAACCGCTGTACCACAAAAGGAAGGTGGAAAAACGGGCCGTTGCCGGAGAGATGTCGGTTACAAAAGCGGCCACGACGCTAGGAGCGCCTAAAAAGAATAAAATAACCAGCTCTCGCCAAAACAGGCGAAAGCCTCGAACACCGGCAGCCAGCGCCGCCAGCGCCAGCCCTGATAAAAAGGGTAGGAGCCGCAGCCCGGTCAAGGTAGTCTTACTTTTGGCAACTTTGACAATAGCAAAATCAAGCTGAAGTAAGTAGGCACTGAGCGCTAGCGTCAAGATTAGCAAAAGGCTGCCTAAGACAATACCCTGCAGGGAAGTTTGATTGGGTAGGCTCTGACGCTTGTCCCAGACCAGCGAGGCGGCTGCTAGATAAAATAAGCCGCTCATGCCAAGGTGCGCAGTGTCTCCGGCATGAGAGATTACGGCAAAGTAGATGGCTGTCAGCAGCGCCGCTAGGGCCAAAAGCCCAAACTGAGGAATCCTGATAGAACGAGGAGCTGTTTGCGCCATGATGCCTACTTAGGTCTATATCTCCTATGGGGTTGCTATTAATTCTTAATGAAAGCCGCGATCGCAACTTAGTTCCGGCTGATTTGTGAAAGTTGTGGTTTTGCCTCTAGCTACCTCAGTGCTGAACCCAGGTCAGCGAGCTGAATCTGCTGCAGAAAAAGGTTCAGCATCGCGATCGCTCCAACTGACTTACTTTCAATTCAAATAGTGTCTGGATCAATACCAGCCGATCTTAACCGTTCGGCTAGCCGCTGGGCCTGCTGCTGCGCCTCCTGCGCCTGTTCCTGCGCTTGCTGCGCCTGCTGCTGCGCCTCCTGCGCTTGCTCCTGTGCCTGCTGCGCTTCTTGCTGAGAGGCTTTGGCGGCTTCAGCCGGGGTGAGCACCAAATCGCCTTCTGGGGTAAAAAATCTGAGCTGGTTTTCGTGAATGCCTAAATAGAGATGAAGCTGACGGCTCCAGAAATATCCGGCTTCATTCGGCTCCATCGGCTGATATTCACCGGCCATCAGCACAAATCCGGCAAACTCTAGCGAATCGGGATCAATCCAAAAGTACTCCGGCGTGCGGAAGATGTCTTGATAAATCTGCTTTTTAATCCCTCGGTCGGCCTTAGCAGTACTGTTAGAGAGCACTTCCACAATCAGATTGGGATACTTGCCGTCTTCCTCCCACACCACCCAGCTTTTACGCAGTCGCCGTTCGGTATCGAGCACCACAAAGAAATCCGGCCCCCTAAAATCCTGAGACTTGATCTGCTTGGGGCTGAAATAAATCGTCAGATTGCCAGAGGCATAAAAGTCCTGACGATCCTGCCACAGCCATTCCAGACTGGTAATCAGCGCCAGCATCTGTCGCAAATGCAAATCTGTTTCCAAAGTCGGCTCGTCGCTATAGAGATCGCCCGGCGGTACTATAACATCGACTGACTGAGGCATTTCAGCCAGTTCGAGATCCTTTGCAGTGACCATAGCTAGAAAGGTTGCCTCTAAAAACTAACTTTATTGTAGAGTAGCTATCTAATTACAATAGACAGTTATGGTTTTGATGAGGGCTAATAGCTATGCAAAATCTAGCATTGTTTTAGGTATCGTACGCCGGTAAACACCAAAAATAAAAATGGAATGATGCTCTGACATATCTGGAGAAATACAAATTGGTGGATAGTCTTTTGCCTTCTTACTATTCTCGGAAACTAATTCATGATAACCCTGTCGAAGCCTATAGCGTTTGACAAGCATTTGATCATCAACAAAAGCTGTTACGATTGATCGATCTGAAAGCGATTCCAAAGAGGCGTCAATTTTTTCTACAAGAATAAGGTCGTTATCGTATATACCTGCATCTTCCATTGAATCTCCAGCAACTTGAACTAAAAAAGATTTCTTAGGATTCTCGACAAACAGCAAAGGAATTTCTCTTTCTTCACTACTGCCATCCCCAATTCCGGTAACTCCTGGGGTAGCTGACATCCTAAAGTTATAGAGCTTTAGACTCTGCATCTCAGGCTTAGTCCTTAAAGCGAATAAAACATAACTAATGGCGTCTTCAAACGATTCAAATTTTTCTCGAATTTTATCTATTTCCATAACAATCTCAATCGGTAGTCGAGGCCGTATCAAAGCATAGTTCCCCCATGTCGACGGCCTTCCTTTTTTACAATTTTTCATTACTTTTACTCCTCCACTTTTTCAACAAAAATCTCTTGCAGGTATTGAACTGAATACTCAGCTTTTGTAGACCTTGCATTCTGCAAATTGAAGATTGAAATTATTAGGAATGAAATAATAGTTAATAGATCGCGTAGCGAGCGTTCTGACATGATGATTTGTAAGCCTTTTTCAGATCTATGAATCTTCCTAGAAATCTGTTTGGGAGAGAAGTATTTGAGCCTCATGATTCGCGTGTACTACTTGTATTGGTACATCAAGAATAGTACATTCAAACTATCGGGGCTAGCTTTAACCGATATTTGGTCCCAAAAATCCGATGTGACCCTACTTAAAGTGTCTGCAAAGTCTAGCCGAACAAATTCATCTGTGTGTCAGGGTCAGACGAGGGCATTGACGAGGGTAGTTTGGGGCCGCTGCTGCGGTTGGAAGCGAGTTTATCGGCCCAGCGGGTTGTCTCCGGCAGACGATACTTGGGCGTACACTGCAGCACATAGGCGATCGCCGTTTCCAGGCTCACCCGATGGCCGCTGGAAATATAGAGCGGCTTAGTATTCGTGCGGCTGCGCAGAACCGCGCCGATGGTTTCGCCCTTGTCCTGCAGTGGCACCCAGCTTCCCTTTTCTGGCGGTACCTCCGCGTGAGTGCCTGTCAGCCGTGACTTAGCCACACCGATACTGGGCAAGTCCACCAGCAGACCTAGATGGGAGGCAATGCCTAAGCGGCGGGGGTGGGCAATGCCCTGACCATCGCACAGCAGCAAATCCGGCTCAGTTTGGAGCTGACTGAGGGCAACTAGAATAGTCGGCACTTCTCGAAACGACAGCAGCCCCGGCACATAGGGAAAGGCAGTAGGCTGGCGGGCAATCTGATACTCCACCAGTTCTAGGTCAGGAAAGCGCAAGACAGCAATGGCGGCACGGGTGACGGTGCCGCTGTCCTCGAAGCCGACATCAACCCCAGCCACATGCTGCACCGGGCCGAGGCGATCGCGGGTTTCAATTTGCGATCGCAGCCTTTGCTGCAGGGCGATCGCGGCCTGGGGTGTCGTTGGCCAGTCGGGGGGGATACTTAGCTTCATAATTTGCGGTAAAGAAAGCTGGCTCAGCTACTATCAGGGGGTATGCATGACGCTAACAATGCCACTTCGCGCTTTCTTGCCTTTCCTGGCGGCCAGTGTCGTCAGCCTGCTGGTAGGTGAATTTTCTCCGGTGCAGGCTATTCTCAAGTTTAAGGCAGCCTGGAGCTGACCCGCGATCGCTCAGATACCCACAACCGTAGAACCGCTGTGGGGGGCGGCGATCGGGCTGCGGCTGGGCGCGATCGCTTTTGGGCTAGGCGTCTTTAAAATCGGCGCGATCGGCGGCTGGAGCAGGTAACTTTTTGGTGCCAGATGATC
Source organism: Sphaerothrix gracilis Ecp01 (assembly GCF_030405905.1). NCBI lineage: Bacteria > Bacillati > Cyanobacteriota > Cyanophyceae > Nodosilineales > Nodosilineaceae > Sphaerothrix > Sphaerothrix gracilis. The sequence goes on along the minus strand of NZ_JASATW010000011.1, from coordinate 212,562 downwards.
CGCGACTTTGAGCAGGATCGGTAAATTCGTAACGGGCTCAAGATTCTCAGCTTTGAGGCGTATCAAGAATTCCAGGTACGGCTGCCGGGGATAAACTGAGCTGATTACGTTTCGGCCCACCGATCAGCGGCGGCCAGAAGCCCTGATGAGACATGACAAGCGGGCTAGCCGCAGCAGGCGATCGCCCGCCAACAAGCAATGCAGCTCATCAATGCCGACTATGGCTGGGAGCAAGCAAATCAGATTCAGCTAAAAATTCGTAGCTGGTTTAAGCGCTTTAAAAACAAAGCCCGGTTGAGAACAGAGGAAGCAGATGATTAAGCTAGAAGAGAGATTCCTGGTTATTGGTTAAAGTCGAAGGCAATTTGTGAAAACTATTCAACCGCGTACCCGAATACTGATTTTCCTGCTAGTCGTGTTCTTAGCACTGCTGCTGCTATCGCGGACGCTGGTTCACCTGTTGACAGAGTCCTGGTGGTTTGAGGCGACTGGGTTTGCCGATGTGTTTTGGACTCGCATTACCTGGCAGGTGGGCATCTGGCTTGCCACCTTTGTCGCCTACGGTCTGTTGCTGAGTATCAACTACTGGTTGGCAATGCGGCTAACCCGCGATCGCCCCTTTTCGGTTCACGCCAACTTTAACCTGCAGCCCTACGCCCAGGTATTACCGCGCTATGTAGCCTATGGCGTCATTTTTCTACTGACGCTATCAGCCGCCGGACGCAGCGTTTCGGCCTGGGAGACGATTCTCAAGCATTTGAATCCCACCGCCTTTAACCTCAGCGATCCAATTTTCAGTCAGGACATTAGCTTTTACTTTTTTCACCTGCCCTTTTATGAGGCGCTGCAGCGAGGACTGCTGGGCCTGCTGGTATGGTGCATTTTGCTGGCGGTGGCGGTCTATGCGGCTAAGGGGGAAATTCGGCCTGAGCGCGGCTGGAAGTATTTTCTGACGGGCGAGGCAAAAACGCACCTGTGCATTTTGCTGGCGATCGCAGCCCTGACAGTTGCCTTTGGCTTTTGGCTAGAGCGCTATGAGCTACTGTATTCGGCGGGCGGCGTCGTTTTTGGCGCAGGTTATACCGATGTCCATGCCCGGCTCCATGCCTACTGGCTGATGAGTTTTGTCACCGTGGCGATCGCGGTGCTGTTTTTAATTTCCCTGGGGCGCAGCGGCTTTTCTCTGCCAACGGTGGGAATTGCCTTTTACCTAGGCGTCTTGCTGCTAATCAACGGTGTCTATCCCTGGTTTCAGCAAAAGTTTATCGTCGAGCCGAATGAACTGGAGAAAGAGCGGCCCTACATTGAGAATAATATTGAGTTCACCCGCGCCGCCTACGACCTCGACCGGGTACAGGCCGAAGACTTTCCGGCAGAATCAGAGCTAAGCCAGGCCGATATCGCCAACAACCAGTCCACCCTCGACAACATTCGCCTGTGGGACTATCGCCCGCTGCTGAGCACCTATAAGCAGCTTCAGGAAATTCGCCTCTACTATCTATTCAACGACGTCGATATCGATCGCTACACCCTCGACGGTGACTACCGCCAGGTGATGCTCGCGGCGCGAGAACTAGACTTTGCTGAAGTGCCCGAACAGGCCCAAACCTGGGTCAACCAGCGACTGAAATATACCCACGGCTACGGACTGGTGATGAGTCCGGTCAACCAGGTGACGCCCAACGGCCTACCAGAGCTGTTTGTGCAGGATATTCCACCGGAATCGACCGTAGACTTAGCGGTGGACGAATCCAGCATCTACTACGGCGAACGAACCAATACCTACATCTTCACCGGGGCGAGCACCCCAGAGTTTGACTATCCCCTGGGAGACGAAAACGCTTTTACTAAGTATGAAGGACCGGGGGGCGTGCCGATGGGATCTTTCTGGCGGCGGCTGGCCTATGCCTTTGACTTCAACAGCTTCAAAATTCTCATTTCTAACTACTTCACGCCGGACTCAAAGATTCACTACTACCGCCAAGTCCTCAACCGGGTGCGCCACATAGCGCCTTTTCTCAAGTTTGACAGCGACCCCTATGCCACGCTGATCGACGGACGGCTGCACTGGATCATTGATGCCTACACCATTAGCGATCGCTATCCCTACTCTGACCCGCTAGCCCGCAACGTCATGGGTAACGCTGTTCTGTCAGACAATCTGCGGCAGATTATTAATCAAAACAGCAACTACATGCGGGACGCGGTAAAAGTGGTGATTGACGCCCACGACGGGACGCCGCAGTTTTTCGTGGTTGACGAGCAAGATCCGGTGCTCGCCACCTACCGCCAGATTTTTCCTAACCTGTTTATCGGCAGCGATCGCATTCCGGCAGCCATCAAAGCCCACTTCCGCTATCCGCTGGACTACTTCCAGGCCCAGGCCCAGATGTATCAGGCGTATCACATGGCGAACTCGGAGGTGTTTTACAACCGTGAGGATCTCTGGCGATTTCCTCAGCAGGTCTACGAAGGCGACCAGCGCCAGATGCAGCCTTACTACATCATCATGCGGCTGCCGGACGCCGAGCAGGAAGAGTTTATTTTGATCATTCCGTTCACACCGGTCAACAAAGACAATATGGTGGCCTGGATGGCGGCGCGATCGGACGGCGAAAACTACGGCAGGCTGCTGCTCTATGAGTTTCCCAAGCAGGAGCTGGTCTACGGCCCTAGTCAGGTAGATGCCCGCATTGATCAAAATCCCGACATTTCCCAGCAGCTTACCCTGTGGAGTCAAGAAGGTTCGCGGGTGATTCGCGGCGATTTGCTGGTCATTCCGATTCAGCAGTCGCTGCTCTATGTCGAACCTGTCTATCTACGGGCCGAGCAGGGAGAGCTACCGGAGCTGAAGCGAGTGATTGTAGCCTATGGCGACCAGACCGTAATGGCAAATAACTTGGAAACAGCCTTGGCAACCGTATTTGGCGCGGCTACTTCTGAAGCGATCGCCCCTGAAGCTCCGGCTGCTGAAGCCACCGTTAGCCCCAACCTCGACCCTCAACTGGTGCAATCTGCAATCACAGCCTACGAGCAGGGCCAAGCCGCTCTGCGCTCAGGCGACTGGCAGCGCTACGGCGAAGCCCAACAGGAACTAGAAACCCTCTTGCAGCAGCTCAATCAGCAAGCAGCCCCCTAGTTTTGATCAAAAAAGAATATGGAGTTGCGGAACAATATGCGGGGCGAGTGTATAAATTATTATCTTTGCACTCGCTAAACCTGCAGGGGGAAAATTATGGAAAGCTCCCATGACATTGCAGCTGACCAAACTGCCTTGCTACATACCTATGAAGAAATTTGTAAAAGCTATCACGCAATTGATGATTTTCGAACAAAGCTGTTAGGATTACTACCTTTGTCTTCGCTCTTAGGAATATTTCTACTTGGAGAAGAAAACTTAATCAGTGATATAAATCGATCCTCACCAGAGTTAATTGCATTTATTAGTCTTTTTGCCGCTACGTTTACTTTAGCGCTCTTCATCTACGAGATACGGGGTACTTTACGTTGTAATAACCTCATCAAAAGAGGAGAAGAGATTGAGGCACTGCTCAAGGTTAAAGGACAATTTTATGTGTGCAGAGAAGAACACTGCAATAAGCAAACATCAACTAATCGTATCGCCAATATCTTTAATGCCAAATTAGCAGCCTGCCTCATGTATTCAAGCGTGTTCGCAGCTTGGATATTTATGGGCTTGCGTTTAGGATTTGAAATTCATGTGTACGGTTGCGTGATTACAGCTTTGGTTGCTGGTTTGACGCTTGGTATTATTACCTACCAAATCGTTAAAAGACTGATTGCGACTTGATGACTAAACGAACGGCTAGGGAAAGTCTGCTTCAATCACGATCTCTGTCTTGACTGAGTTAGCGAGAAAGCAGCTGTGATGGGCAGCTTCGTGCATTTGCAAGATTTGCTCAGGCGTGGGCAAGTTGCCTTGAGCAAAAGTGATCTGTGGTCGCAAGTGCACCTGAGTGATAGCCAGGTTGCCGTTTTCGTTTTTTGCCAGCGTGCCAACAGCGCGATCGCAGTATTGCTCCACGATAAATTTTTGCTTAGCGGCGATCGCCAAAAACCACAGCATATGACAGCTTGCCAGCGAAGCCACAAACGCTTCTTCTGGATCCACGCAGGCCGCGTTGGAATAAGGCGCTGGCACTACATGAGGCGACGCTGATACAGGCACTTCTAAGCCCCCGTCAAACTGCCAGATATGTTCCCGGCTGTACTGGTTATCAGTCGATTGCACCTGGTAGCGCTGCCACTGCACAGTCGCGATATGGTCAGACATGATGTTCTACATTAGCTTGAGCAAAATCACGAAAAAAGCAAACGTACCCACTACCATCAAAGCAGCCGAAATTAAAAGACTCAGCGATCGCCGGGGGAGATAAACATAATCATCGCGCTGAATCAGACGCAATTCCCGCCGATGCTCTAACATGGCTGCTAGCATAGCAAACGTCCCCAAGGAAACAAAGCAAAGACCCACCAGCCGCGACAGCCGCCAAGAAGTGCCAGGGGCAGCAGGCGCAACAGTGGCAATTAGCTGATCGATGCCAAAGCCAAACGTAATCAGCGCTAAACATGTCCGGATCCAGGCCATCAGCGTGCGTTCTGCGGCTGCCCGATTGCGGGCCTTAGCCAACTCGTTGTTCAAGTTATGACGCGAAGGCTGACCATATTTGGGGGGAAGCTGGGGCGATTTGCGGCTCATGACTCCTCCGGCAGCAACTCAGAAATACTCAGGCTGAAAAGCGGGCAGTTCAATCTGATTGGCAATGGGCACCAGTTGTTCAGGCCGCTCAATCAAAAAATCTGGACGCTTGGCTAAGAGCGCCTGATAGGAATTGAATCCCCAGGTAACCGCGATCGCCGCAATGCCCACCGCATGAGCCGCCTCCACATCGCGTGTTTCATCGCCAATATACAGCGTGCTGGCCGGATAGAGATCATATCGACGCATCAGCCGTTGCAAAACTCGCTGTTTGCCAAACAGGCGGGTGCCGGTATGGACAAAGCTAAATAGGGAGTCAATTTCGCGGTGCCGCAAAAAGCGACTGACATTGCCAGTTGTGTTTGAGGTCAAAATGCCGAGCTGATGTTTGGTGGCTAGCTGATGCAGCACTGGCAGCATACCGGGAATTAGATCAATAGACTCCATTTCGCGGCTAAGTTCGCGGCTGAGCCGCCGGACAATGAAGGGAAGCTGCCAGGGAGACACCGCCACCTTCTGCATGATCTGCTGAATCGTCAAATCTTGCAGCATCGCTAGCTGCTCCGGCGTTGTGGGACGATAGCCATAGCGGGGAGCCAGTCGATTAGTAATCTGGAAAACCGTGTCCAAGGTATCGGCGATTGTGCCGTCAAAGTCAAAAATTAAAGTGCTCACGCAGTAGAAAGATGGCTATTTAACACCTTAGTTGAGGTTAACCCAAACTTTAAGTCGTCTCCGCTAAAACCCAGCAGAGAGATACGCCGCCATGAAGCTGGACTGTGGGTGCTACATCTTTACAAAGCCAGCGATCAGATTGAGCTAGCCAGTGTGAGCTGGCGCGGGGCGATCGCTGACTTGTATGAAGACGTAGAGTTTGGGCAGAGGGCATAATTGCCCTCACCTATAATTGACGGCAATTAAATAAGTTGAGGCAACCTAGATGGAGCTACTGGTAGGGCTTCTGAGCGCCGCGATCGCTGCAACCGTTTCCGTCCTTATTGCACTTATTTCCTTTGTGGCTAACCGAAACGCCTTGAAGTCTGAGCGCGATCGCTTTGAGCGAGAGCTAGAGCGCAACATGACCACCAAGCTGTATAGCGCTCGTTTGGAAGTCTATCCTGAAGCGATCGCTATCACTGACGGACTGCGCAAGTCCCGAATCGCGGCTCAGGCAGACCCCCAGCGCCCAGAATATTTCAATGATTTATTGCTGAAGCTTGACCAGTGGCACAGCACCAAAGCTTTCTTGCTTTTATCTCGAAATGCCGTGCAGACGCTTTATCGCTTGCGGCGAGTTTTGAGAGAAAAGCCCGCTAAAGACGGCAAATATGCTAAAGAACAAATAGATCGAATTTGGCAGGCTAAAGGCGCTTTTCGCAGTGCTTTGCGAGCAGATATCCAGCTTTTATATCGAGAAGAAGCTGATATTTTGCAAGATGATTGAATTAGAAAAGCCCGAACCTGAACGTTCGGGCTGAAAGCTATTTAGCTAAGGCCAGCTTAATCAAAAATGCTAGGCGTTGACTTCGCCAATATTGACTTTGACGATCTTGTTTCTTTCTTCTTCGGCCTTGGGCAGCGTCAGATGCAAAATACCATCCTTGTAGTCAGCTTTGGCTGCGGTATTTTGGATTCGCGTCGGCAGCGAGATAGAGCGCTGGAACTTGCCGTAGCGAAACTCGGTGCGCATAGAACCGTTAGACTCAGACTTCTCTTCAGACTTGCGCTCACCGCTGACAGAAACCGTATCTGCCGTCACTTCAACATTGAGATCTTTAGCATCAATACCGGGAATCTCTAGCTTCAGATGAACGGCCTCCTCTGTTTCGCTCAGCTCAGCCGCCGGAATATTAGCAAATCCGCTAAAATCATCCAAAGAAGCAGGGGCTAAAGCGTCTTCAAACATCCGGTTCATTCGACGCTGCAGCGTGTCAATTTCGCGCCAAGGATCGAGTCGAACAATAGACATAAACGTTCCTCCCTCAAAACAGTTTTTGATAGGTTTCTAATGGTTGGAATGACTTTGCTTTGTTTGTCATCCTTACGTTTTTTATTGTAAGAACTTTGTTCGCTTGCTAATTTCGGTTTTAGCTACCTGTTGAATTGGGTTTTACCGTACCTTGAGCCTGCAGCCCCACTGGCGCAAAATCCGCTTTCTGGCAGTTCAATCGCCGCAAAACACAGCGGTTCTAGCCCCACTTCTACGCATCCTCCGCCCTCTGGCACTAAAATAGGAACCCGATAACCTGAACGCGATCGCATGTTAGACATTTCCCAGCAGCTCACCCGCGAACTCTCCCTACAGCCGTTTCAGGTCGAAGCAGCGCTTTCCCTGTTTGGGGAGGGGGCCACGGTGCCTTTTATCGCCCGCTACCGCAAAGAGCGTACCGGCAACCTAGACGAAACTCAGCTACGGGAACTGAGCGATCGCTACGCCTATTTAAAGGATTTGGGCGATCGCCAGCAGGTAATTCTCAAAGCCATTGACGAGCAGGGCAAACTCACCCCAGAGCTTAAGCGACAGATTGAAGCCTGCACCCAAAAGACAGAGCTAGAAGATCTCTATCTGCCCTACCGCCCCAAACGCCGCACCCGCGCCACCGCCGCCCGCGAGAAAGGCTTGGAACCGCTGGCAGACTGGCTGCGGCAGCTCAATCAAAGCGGGGAAAAGGTTAAAGAGCTGACTACGGAAGCTGCTAAATACGTGAACCCTGAGCGGGAAGTGGAAACGGCAGAAGCAGCCCTGCAGGGAGCCGCTGATATTCTGGCTGAGGAAGTTGCCGAGCGGGCCGAGCTGCGGGCCGAAGTGCGCACCTTTTTGCTCAAGACGGGAGTATTAGAGTCCACGATCAAATCGGACTATCCTGAGGGCACTACCAAGTATGAGATGTACCGCCGCTACCAAATTCCGCTAAAAAATGCGGCTCCCCACAATGTTCTAGCGCTGCTGCGGGGTCAGAAAGAAGGCATCTTAAAACTGGAGCTAACCTTTGAGCCGGAAAAAATCTTGGCGCAGCTAGAGGCGCAGGTGATTCAGACGCGATCGCCCGTTGTTCGCCCGTTTTACCGGGCAGTGGTGGAAGATGCCTTTCGGCGGCTGATGCAGCCTTCCCTCACCAACGAGGTGATTGCGGAGAAAAAAGCCTGGGCCGATGAGCAGTCGATTGAAACCTTTGAAGCCAATTTAAGAAATTTGCTGCTGGCGGCTCCGGCGGGGATGAAGCCTACCCTGGGCATTGATCCGGGCTTTCGTACCGGGTGCAAAGTGGCGGCTGTGGACGCTACGGGCAAGTTTTTGGAATATCAGGCCATCTTTCCGCATCAGTCCGAGGGGCGGCGCACCGAGGCGGCAGAGACTCTCAAGCGCCTCATCGCTCAGCATAAAATTGAGCTGATCGCCATTGGTAACGGCACTGCTGGCCGAGAGACCGATAGTTTTGTGGCAGAGGTGCTGAAGCAGGTGCCAAAGCCGCCGATCAAGGTGCTGGTGAATGAGTCCGGAGCGTCAATCTATTCTGCGAGCGACGTGGCGATCACGGAATTTCCTGACCTCGACATCACCGTGCGGGGCGCTATCAGCATTGCCCGCCGCCTGCAAGATCCGCTGGCAGAGTTGGTGAAAATTGACCCCAAATCCATCGGCGTCGGCCAGTATCAGCACGACGTTGATCAAAAGCGGTTGCGCAAACAGCTCGACGAAACGGTGGAAAGCTGCGTCAACTACGTGGGCGTGGACTTGAACAATGCCTCTAAAGAGCTGCTGACCTATGTGTCTGGCATTAGCGGCGCGGTGGCAAACAACATCGTGGCCTATCGCAATCAGAACGGTGCGTTTGGAAACCGCAAACAGCTCCTCAAAGTAAGCAAGCTCGGCCCCAAAGCCTTTGAGCAGGCGGCAGGCTTCTTGCGTATCCGCAATGGCGACAACCCGCTGGACAATACCGCCGTTCACCCGGAAAGCTATGGCGTTGTGGAGGCGATCGCTGCCGACCTCGACCTATCCCTGACTCAAATTCCCCAGGCCCAAGACCGCCTGCATCGTCTCAACCTGCAGCGCTACGTCACCGAAACCACTGGAGAACTCACCCTCAAGGACATTCTGCAAGAGCTAGAAAAACCCGGACGCGACCCCCGCGATCAGTTCGCCTATGCCCAGTTCCGGGAAGACATTAGCGAGATCAGCGACCTAACGCCCGGTCTAGAGCTAGAAGGGGTGGTGACAAACGTTGCCAACTTCGGTGCCTTTGTAGATGTCGGCGTACATCAGGACGGACTGGTGCATATTTCCCAGCTTGCCGATCGCTTTGTTAAAGACCCGAAGGAAATTGTGCAGGTGGGTCAGATCGTGAAAGTGCGGGTGCTAGAGGTGGATGAGCGGCTGAAGCGGATTAGCCTGTCGATGCGATCACAGACTGGCCAAACGTCAAATACGCCAAAACCAAAGACCGGAAAAGGTAAGCGATCGCCACAGTCTGCACCGACGCTAGACGATCTCAAGGCAAAGTTTAATCGGCGTTAAAGGGCAATCTGGTACTGGTGCGTAGCTTGGTCAAAGGCCGCAACTGCCCACAAGCAGGTTGCTATAATGCGGCCAGCATTTGAATGCTCAACATTTTCTACGGCTTCTCAGCAACTCGACAATCCTTCGCAGCAACTTGAAGCACGGGTTGCAACCTTAGAGACAATATGGATAAACGCTTCCTACCTGACGGACGCTCACAGCGCGATCGCATGCTTGCTGGTGATCACTACATTGCCGATGATCCCTCGCTTATTCGTGATAGCAATCGAGCGGCAAACTTGGTTGCCGCATTCAATGCAACCAGTGGCGATGATCAACTGGAACGGGATCGTATCCTTCGCAAATTGTTTGCCAGTGTTGGTGAAGGCACGATCATACGCCCACCCATTCGATGCGACTACGGTTTTCAAACGAGTATTGGCGCTCGTAGCTTCGCGAACTGGGGATTGATTTGTCTAGATGTCGGCAAGATAGAGATTGGCAATGACGTTCAAATTGGGCCAAATGTCCAACTGCTCACGGCGACGCATCCACTTGAACCATCGGCCCGTCTAGCGAAGTGGGAAAGTTCACGCTCAATCGTTATTGGTGACAACGTTTGGCTTGGTGGCGGAGTGATTGTCTGCCCCGGTGTTAATATCGGAGCCAACACAGTGGTTGGTGCGGGAGCAGTGGTCACGCAAGACCTCCCAGAGAATGTCCTTGCCGTTGGCAATCCAGCAAGGATAGTCCGCTCGATTGCAGACTCTGATTGTCAGTAACCAGGTTTTATAGAATTATCCCAGGGCATTGCGGCAATGCCCCGACGAGTTAACAGGCTACGGCTGCACGTAGCGAGTCAGGATTGACATCACTTCGGCAGGGCGTCCGGTGGGTAAGAGTTGCGACCAGTCATTGGGTTCGGAGTGGCCCCGCTTGTGCAAGTTTTTGATTTCAGCAAGGACGCCGCTGGCAGAACCTAGCAGCAGGTGCCGGACAGGTTCGCGGTTGGGTACATCAGCAGCGCCAACGGTGGTTGGCACAGAGGGGCGATCGCTGGATTGAAACATGGATTTGTACTCCTTAAGAATTTTGGATCTGGGTGATAGGAAGGCAAAAATCAGAGGGCAAAAATGTATGAGAGATAAGGCACTATTCGCCCTGCTTTCCCGACATTTCTCTGCCTTCGTCTTCCTGCCTTTCCTGTCCCAGAACCCAAAAACTTAGCCACCCCGCAACAGCGCAGTGCAAAGCGAGGTGGCTAAGGGGTACAATCCCCTAAGCCCACGCGAACTGCTCGGTAGTTTGCTGGGTTAGGCTCCTGTTGGTGCTTCCGACACCTTCAGGGGCTGCTGAGTTTTTGAGTCCTACGGTTGTGTTAACAGACTGTAACGTTTGTGGCGTTGCAGCTTAATGGCTGAGTGTACGATATCGGGCGATCGGCGTCAACTGTGATGTAGATTGTGCACTTAAAACATGTCAGCGCGGTTCGCCCCAAGCTATTTTAGTCAGGACAAAGGAAATGATCATCGTTATTGATTAACTATGCTTCAGAGACTTTATGTACACAACTTTAGATGCTTAGAAAACTTTGAGCTGTCTCTTAAAGCAATGTCTTCTGCACTGCTCATCGGCAAAAATGGCGTAGGCAAATCAACTATTGCCAATGCACTAGAGGTATTACAAAATATTGGTCGAGGCACCAATAGAATTGGAAAACTCATCCAAGCCAAAGATTTTTCGGCTGGCAGATCTAACATTCCTATCCGATTTGAGATAGAAGTACTTATCAAAGAAAAATTATACAAATATATAATTGCGCTAGAACTGCCAGGTGGATTCAAAGAGTTACGAGTCTTTGAAGAACAGCTTTTGGTTTCAGGAAATTCAATTTACTCTAGGCGAGAAGCCCAAGTTACGCTAAACGCTCACGATCGCGAAGCCCAGTTTTTAGTAGATTGGCATTTGATTGCGCTGCCGTTAATTCAAGAGAGATCTGAAACTGATCCGCTTCATATTTTTAAAACCTGGCTGGCGCGCATGATTATCTTATCGCCTATTCCCAGCTTAATGACGGGTGACTCTAATGGCGAAACTCTAGAACTAAAGCGAGATGGATCCAATTTTGGAGAGTGGTTTTCTGGATTACTGGGAGGATACCCAGCTGCTTACAGAGAAATAGATCGTTATTTACAGATGGCTATGCCAGACATTAGCGATATTCAGAATGAATTGGCTGGCCCAGAGTCTAGACGAATGAGCGTTAAATTTGAAAAGAAAAACTCAAGTCTAAAAATAAACTTCAAAGATTTGTCTGATGGGGAAAAATGCTTTTTCCTCTGTGCTGTAGTCGTAGCAGCGAACAAGTATTATGGCCCGCTCTTCTGTTTTTGGGATGAACCTGATAATCATCTCTCTTTGTCAGAAGTTGGGCATTTTGTGGCGTTATTAAGACGTTCATTCAAGCAGAATGGTCAAATTTTAGCAACCTCGCACAATGAAGAAGCAATTAGAAAATTTTCGGCTGAAAATACTTTTGTGCTTGACCGAAAGAGTCACCTAGAACCAACTCTAATCAGATTGCTAAGTGAAATAGAGCTCGAAAGCAATCTGATTGACACCTTGATTCTAGGTGATATAGAGCTATGAGCGTTAATAAATATCAGCCGCATCTTATTGTTTTGCCAGAAGATGATGCTAATCGCCAAATTGTCAACGGATTTCTAAACAATTTAAGCATCAACATTCAAGCCATTCAGATCCTGCCTGAAGCCTGCGGCTGGAAAAACGTTGCAGAGAAATTTGCTAAAGATCATATCTCTGCAATGCGTAGTTTTCCTAAAAGAAGAATTGCGTTGGTTATTGACTTTGATGACAACTTGGCGCGAATAGATTATATGAAGCAGTATATTCCAGATGATTTAAAAGACAGAGTATTTATTCTAGGAGTATTATCTGAACCAGAGCAGCTTAGGAAAGCTACCCAGAATAGTTTAGAAGCGATTGGAGAAAGGCTTTCAAGCAAGTGTCCCAACGATACAGATCAACTTTGGCAGCACGAAATGCTTAGACACAATGAAGAAGAATTGGAGCGGATAGCAGCTGCTGTAAATTCATTTTTATTTCAGTAAACTGATACTAGGCTATATAAGCAAATCGCCTTAAAGCTGATAAGAAAATGGTTCTTATTTATCTATTTGCAGGAATTATTATTCTCTTCTTGATTCTTCTTCTTACCAGAAAGCCCTTCGATTTAGAAGCGCCTCAAAACCTATCGGATGAAGATATTCGTCGAGCAGCGCAGCAGGGAAACAAAATTCAGGCGATCGCCTGGTATCGTAAACTACATGGCGCTAGTTTGAGAGCAGCCAAAAGCGCTGTAGAAAAAATGACAAAAGAAGCTGAGTAGATAAGCCTTGTCTGAAGCAAAACCCAAAATTAAAACTGCAACAGAGTCAGATTTGCCAGCGATTCTAGCGATTCACAGAGCCGCTTTTGGTGAGGAAGGCGAGGCGATCGCGGCACTCGTCACCAGCCTGCTGCAAGATACCAGCGCCGCCCCTATTCTCTCCCTACTTGCTATCAAAGATCAGCAGCCCGTCGGCCATATTCTGTTTACTCAAGCGCAAATCAGTGAGAGTTCAGCGATCGCCGCCGTCATCCTCGCGCCCCTAGCCGTTATTCCTGCTCTCCAGTCCCAGGGCATCGGTACCCAGCTCATCCAAACCGGACTTAAGTACCTAGCTGCCACAGGCACAGACCTGGTTTTTGTCCTTGGCTACCCAGACTACTACCACAAACACGGCTTTCAAACTGCTAGCTCTCTGGGCCTAACAGCCCCCTATCCCATTCCGCCAGAGCACACTGACGCCTGGAGGGTGCAGGCGCTGCGGTCAGGCGTCATCGGCCATGTCAGCGGTCAGGTACAGTGCTGTGACGTGCTCAATCAGCCAAAATACTGGCGCGAATAATGGATAAGGCTGCTCCCTAGCTTCTGAAGCTATAGAAACGGATACCTGTTGCGCTGACTGCATTTCAGGACAGACGCGATGATACCCTATGAACTCGCCACAAACCGATCGGCATAGTCCTGCGCAAATTGAGCAAAAGGAATAGGCGTATGGCCTGTGAGGGCTTCAACCGTCGGAGCGATCGCGCTGTAGTGTCCTGCCTTTTGCCGGGCGTAAAGTCCTAATACCATATCAATCTGACGATCGGGTGCTCCGGCGGCCTGCATCGCTTCCCGCGCAGCGGACTCCGGCACATCTACATACTGAATCGGGCGATTGAGCACCTCTGAAAGGATTGCCGCTACCTCATGGTTCGACAATGCGGTTGCCCCTGTCACCTGATAGGCTTTGCCCACGTGCTCAGCAATAGGCTGAGTCAAAACAGTCCCTGCTACTGCCGCCACATCCCGCAGATCGACTAGGCTGAGACGGCCCTCTCCCAAAGGCAGATAAAACGTATTTTGGCTCTTAATCGTATCGCTACAGTAGGTGATGTAGTTTTGGTGAAACGAGTTGGGCCGCAAAATTGTGTAGGCGAGGCCAGACTGAGCGATCGCCTGCTCAGATTTAAAGTGCAGTTGGCCCAACAGCATGTCCGGTTCGCTATCAGCTCCCATAACGGAAAGCTTGACCAGATGCTGCACGTTATTGGCTTTGGCCGCCTCCACACAGGTCTGATCAAGCTCTACCAGATTGGGCACCAGCGGCGTCGCCAGAAAAGCCCGCTCCACCCCAGTAAAAGCCGCCAATACCGTATCCGGGCGCGCCAAATCAAACTCCACCAGTTCCACCTCTGGGGGGAGTTTGGCTTTACCGACTGAGCGCACAGCAGCGCGAACCTGCATCCCCAGCGTGACCAATTGCTGCACAATATGGCTAGCCACATTGCCCGTAGCAGCAGTAACGAGAATAGTTGACATAGTAGGCTAACCTCTAAGCTGTCAGCCCCGACTCTAATACAAACTTTTAATAGTTACCAAATGGATACTAACAGCTCTCATCCAGCCACTTCGGCAGTTATTAAGCAGTATGGCTGTCCGGTAGAACTGACGCTAGAAGTGATTGGGGGCAAATGGAAGTGCGTCATTTTGTGGTGGCTGCTGTATGGTTCTAAGCGCTTTAGTGAGCTGATGTGCTTAATACCAGAGATTTCTCAGAAGGTGCTGACAGAGCAGTTGCGTAAGCTAGAAGCCGATGCGCTAATCTATCGTCAAACCTATCAGGAAGCTCCGCCCAGGGTGGAATATTCCTTGACGCCAAGAGGAGAAACCCTGCGATCGCTCTTAGAAGATCTCTGCGACTGGGGCAAAGCTCAGCTCACCCAGTTCAAGGCGGGCAAGCTACCGCTGAGCAACTGGCGTATTTGCCTCGTTGCTCCTAGCCATGCCACTCGTCAACACTTACAGCAGGAGCTGGTTGAGCAACGAGGGGCACGGGTTACGGAAATTAGCTTGGCTGCAGGACTATTGGACACCAAGCTGACGGACTACGATATTGCGATCGCCGATCTCAGTGCCCTCTCTCAGGCTGGGGCTGACTGGCTTCTAGCAGTGCAGGCGGTGGGCAATAGAGATACGATACCCATCATTGGCCTAGTGGCTCAAGAGGGCGATCGCCCTCTTGGGTTTGCTTACGGGTTTACAGTGCTGCTGCGCCAGCCAGTAGCGGCGGCGGAGCTAGTCGCGGCGATCGCGGCGCTGACAAAAAACTAGCCGTTAGGCCGCTTTCGCCTCTACCTCTACCGCCTTGGCCTCTGCCTCACTCAGCTTCAGCACCACTACTCCTAACGGTGGCAGGGTCAAGCTCAGGGCATAGGGCCAGCGATGATTGTGCTCCCACACGTGAGCTTCCTGACCGCCATAATTGCCTAAGCCGCTTCCCCCGTAGATTTCGGCGTCACTGTTTAGCAGTTCTTTGTAATAGCCTGCTTCCGGTACGCCCACCCAGTAGTCATATTGCGGTATGGGCGTAAAGTTGCATACCGTCACCACGAAGTCATCCGAATATTTGTCTTTGCGCAGGAACGATACAACACTATGTTCCGCGTCGTTGCAGTCAATCCACTCAAAGCCATCATTGGTGAAATCGTCTGTGTAAAGGGCTGGCTCACGACGGTAGAGCTGGTGCAGCTCCGCCATAAATCGCTTGAGCTTGGCATGGGATTCCTGCTCTAGCAGCCACCAGTCCAAATCGGCCCAGGCATTCCACTCCCGATTTTGACCAAACTCCATGCCCATAAACAGGGTCTTCTTGCCCGGATGGGTAAACATATAGGCATAGAGGGCGCGGAGATTGGCGAATTTCTGCCATTCGTCCCCCGGCATTTTCTGAATTAAATTACCTTTACCGTGCACCACCTCATCGTGAGATAGGGCCAGCATAAAGTTCTCGCTGAAGGCATACCAAAGACCGAAGGTAACGCTGTTTTGGTGATACTTGCGGTGAATCGGATCCTGGCTGAAGTAGTAGAGCATGTCATGCATCCAGCCCATATTCCACTTCAGGTTGAAGCCGAGACCCCCCACATAGGTAGGCCGCGAGACATTAGGCCAAGAGGTCGATTCTTCCGCGATTGATAGCGCACCGGGGTAGTAGCCAAACAGCAGGTAGTTTAGCTCCCGCAGAAAGTCTACCGCTTCTAAGTTCTCGTTGCCGCCGTACTGATTGGGTACCCACTCGCCCGGTTTGCGATCGTAGTCTAGGTAGAGCATGGAGGCCACCGCGTCTACCCGAATGCCGTCAATGTGGTACTTATCGAACCAGAAGAGGGCATTGGAAATTAGGAAGTTGCGGACTTCGTGGCGGGAATAGTTGAAGACTAATGTGCCCCATTCTTTGTGTTCCCCTTTGCGAGGATCTTGGTGCTCATACAGATGGGAGCCGTCAAAAAAGGCCAGTCCGTGACTGTCTTTGGGAAAGTGACCCGGCACCCAGTCCACAATGACGCCAATGCCGTGCTGGTGACACTGATCAACAAAGTACATAAAGTCTTGCGGCGTGCCAAAGCGGGAGGTAGGCGCATAGTGTCCCGCTACCTGATAGCCCCACGAACCATCATAGGGATGCTCCGCTACCGGCAATACTTCAATGTGGGTATAGCCCAGCTCTGTAACATAGGGAATCAGCTTGTCGGCCAGTTCCCGGTAGGTGAGGAAGCGGGCACCGGGCTTTTGGTCAATGGCGACGGCATAGCCTTCTTGGGGAGCGTTCTCCAAGCTGTCATGCAGCCAAGACCCCAGATGCACCTCATAAACTGAAATCGCTTCATCTTGAGGGTTGCGATCGCGTCTTTGCTCCATCCAATCAGCATCTTTCCAGGTGTAGCTGAGGTCGCTAACGACGGATGCGGTGGCCGGACGCACCTCCTGCTGGAAGCCATAGGGATCAGACTTATAGTAGAGATGGCCGTGGTGGTTCTTGATTTCGTACTTATACTTCTGGCCAACGCCGATTGCCGGTACAAACAAATCCCACACGCCGCCGCCAATCATCCGCATCTGGTGCTTGCGGCCATCCCAGCTATTGAAGTCCCCCACAATAGAGATATTGCGGGCATTGGGTGCCCACACGGCAAAATAAACCCCCTGTACCCCTTCAATCTCCGTGAGGTGCGCCCCCATCTTTTCATAAATGCGGTGGTGCTTGCCTTCGGTAAAGAGGTGGATGTCAAAGTCCGTCAGCAGTGGCGTTTTGAACGCATAGGGATCGTGCATTACCTGCTCGTGTTCCCCCTGTTTCACTTTGAGCAGGTAGTTGCTAGCTAGCTCCTCATTGTCCACCTGACACTCAAAGAAGTGAGGATGATGGTTTGGCTGCATGGGATACTGCGATCGCCCCTGGGGATGAATCACCCAGGCAGCCTCGGCATCGGGCAGATAGGCCCGCACTACCCAGCGGGTAGTATCTTCCGCCTCTACCGGGTGGGAACCCAAAATTTCAAACGGGTTCTGGTGGCGGTTTTCTACAATCCGCTGAACCTGATCGGGAGCAGCCGTCGTCATAAAAAGTCCTCTTAAATGCGTCTATAAATTGGGCGATATGGCTCAGACTGACCTAAGCTCTGGCGGCGCTGTCAGGCACCCTCAAATTCGTCAATCTCGCTAGCCAACATGCCCTAACAAAATACAAGCTGACTCTTCATGTGACATCCCACAATTGAGGGAACTGTCAACCCTAAAAGCCAGATTGCAATATTTTGTTCACAATATTACAGAAAATGAAGCTTTTCCACAAAAGCTTTTCTGTAAGAACTGGTCTGTAAGAACTGGGTGGCGATCGCCTGGCTTTCATCCCAAGGTGTCACCTACTGCGCCTGAGCAGCCTTTAACCACCTGTCTAAAACTGAGCTAAAGCAGTCCCCCGATATAGCTCCGTTATCTCAATTTCTAGGCCAATACTTTTTAGGTGCAGGCGATCGCCAGCCCGATAAACAATGGTTTCCCACTGGGGAGCGGCAGCGCCTTGCACGCGCCGTCGGCACTCTACCTGCTTTTTAGCTTGAGCGATTAAAACGTACTCTTCCAGAGACTGTAACTGCTTGTAGTCGTCAAACTTTTCGCCCTGATCAAACTTGGCAGTAGACGGAGATAACACTTCCATAATGAGTTTGGGATAGCGTTTGATGTAGCGATCCTGGCGATCGCGCGGATCGCAGGTGACGAAGGCGTCTGGATAGTAAAAAAAGGCATCAGCGTAATTAACTTTGACATCTCCGGCAAAGAACTGACAGTCACCGTCTCGCAGATGCAGATTGAGCGCCGTTAGAAAATTGATACCAATACGGCTGTGATCATCGCTATTGCCAACCATGGCATAAACCAACCCTTGCCGATATTCGTGACGAACGGCGTTTTCTTGCTCCAGCACAAGATATTCTTGAGGGCTGAATCCGGCGGGAATGGCGAGCATGACGAGCGCAGATACCTGTACTCATTAGCTTAACTTGACCTTTGGCCACAGCAAGTAGTGCTTCTATACTTAAATCTGGATCTTCTCACCTGCCTCACTTTCAACCCTGCCCATGTCCACTCCGCCCAAACTCCGTCCTTATCAGGTTCAACTAATCAACGATCTCTATCGCCAGCTAAATCAGGGGCATAAGCGGATTGCCATTATCGCCGGGACCGGGGCAGGCAAAACCATCATCAGCGGTCAGATCTGTGCTCACGCCGAAGCAGCGGGCAAGCGGCTGATGTTTTTGGTGCATTTGGACGTGCTAGTGGGGCAGACCTACGAAAAGATGCAGGCGTTTGGCCTGCACTGCGGCTTCATCAAGGCGGGGTGGGAGGAAAACCGGGACGCGCCCATTCAGATTGCCAGCGTGCAGACGATGGCTCAGCGCAAGTGGTGGCGTAAGTGGCCGGCGGACGTGGTGTTTTTTGACGAGGGTCACACGACTTTGTTTAGCCGTATTGGCAAGCAGGTACTCTATAAAACCCATTCAGAGGCGGTGCATTTAGTGATGACGGCCACGCCGCTGCGACTGGGCAAAGACCAGCTCGGTGAACACCTAGAAACCCTGGTATCTGCGCCGGTGCCCAGCGAGCTACAGGACATGGGCTTTCTCTCCCGCATGAAGTACTACAGTATGCCCCAGGACGGGCTGGCGAAGCTGGATGAGGTGCGCACCGTGCGGGGGGATTATGACGAGACGGGACTCAAAAATGCCTGCGATCGCCCGGAACTGGTCGAAAAAATCGTCACCGAATGGCAGCGTCTCACCCCCGGTAAGCGCACCATCGCTTTCTGCGTCGATATCGAGCACGCCCGCCACGTAGCAGAGGCATTTCAGCAGGCAGGGATTCCCTCAGACACGGTGGAAGGAGGCACGCCGATTAAAGAGCGGCAGCGAATGTATGCCGACCTGCGGGAGGAGCGGATTTTGGTGCTGACTTCCTGCAATGTGATTAGCATTGGCTTTGATGAACCGAGCGTGGAGGTGGGACTGCTGCTGCGGCCTACTCAGTCTAGCGCTCTGCATTTTCAGCAGATTGGCCGGGTGATGCGGATTTCGCCCCAGACCGGAAAGCGGTATGGCCTTATTCTCGATCAGGCGGGCAATCTGGAGCGGTTGGGCTTTCCGGAGGATGTGGAAGAGTATCACCTGCCGATGCAGAAGGAGACATCCGGCAATGGCGGGCCGCCGCCAATGAAGCCTTGTCCCCAGTGCGGGCGGATTGTGCATTCGTTTATCGTCAAGTGCCCGGACTGTGGGCATCAGTGGGTGAGCGATCGCCCGCTGAATTTAGAAGATATGGTGCCAATCTACTCCCGCGAACAGGCGCACCAAATCAAGGATCCAGCGATTCTCTGCGAGTTGTTTCACAGCCACCGCCGCCGCACGTTTCGCCAGGGCTATGCGCCCACACTGGCAGAGAACAGTTTTTATCAGCACTGCGGGCGGCAGCCAAAGGTAGAGTGGTACCGGGGGTCGCTGTTCGGCCTGAGACCGACCCCAGATCAGTATCAGATTTATTTGAATTACTTGAATAAGAGTGCGCGGCGATTAGGCAAGCGATCGGACTGGGTAATGGGGGAGTTTGAGAAGGAATTTGGCCAAGGGGCGTGGCAGCGGATGCTGGGGTAGGCGCTTTTTCATCTCACTCAGCTAGGAGATCGTTTGAAAAGTAACACAAGTCTACACTACCCCCTTGATGAGGAGAAGACTCAGATTTTGCCCCTTGGCAAGGGAGATTAGAGGGGGTGCAGCAGCGCGACAATGCTTTGACTGTGACTTTTCAAACATCCTCTAATAGACGCCATGTTCTGAGGATAATCTCACTTCAAAAATTAAACCGCTAAAAATTGCTGAATCACCTCGTTACTGAGATCGCCCGTGGAGCCAGAAGAGACAATTTCGCCCTTTTGCATAGCGTAGTAGTAGTCAGCTTGACGCACAAAGTGAAGATGCTGCTCTACCAGCAAAACAGAGATACCCGTCGTTGCAATAATGCGACGGACAGCCGCTTCAATGTCCAGAATAATAGAAGGCTGAATGCCCTCAGTAGGTTCATCTAAAACCAAAAGTTTGGGCTGACCCATAAGTGCGCGGGCGATCGCCAATTGCTGCTGCTGTCCGCCGCTGAGATCGCCGCCCATGCGCGAGAGCATAGTTTTGAGAACAGGGAATAGCTCATAGATTTCGGTAGGACCGATTTGGTTAGCCGAGCTATCAGGGCGATCGCGTTTTGCTTCTAGCCCGACAAGCAGGTTTTCTTGAACGGTGAGGCGAGGAATAATCTCACGGCCTTGGGGTACATAGCCAATGCCAAGCCGCGCTCGTTTATCGGGCGAAAAATGAACAATAGAGCGACCTTCATAATGAATGTCACCGCTGCGGGGACGCAGCAGACCCATAATGTTTTTTAGCAGCGTCGTTTTACCAACGCCGTTGCGGCCAATTAGGCAGATCATCTGACCTTTAGGAACAGTTAGCGATACATTCCGCAGAATGTGGCTTTCGCCGTAAAAGAAATTGAGGCCGCTGACTTGCAAAGTGGGGGCAGCGGCAGCCTCTGGTCTTTCTACGGTTTCAATGGGCTGTACGGGCATATCATCTCTCTCTACGTCGGCCTTAATCGCTTTTACCACGTTCAGCCTTATTTTGCTGCCTGTAGAGAACAGCAATTCGTTTTCAAGAACCAATTTTCTGATTCTCAAGCTCGACGGGATACCGTACAGGCGATGTGTCCTGAATAAACATCCTTTGCCATTGCAATAGCTAGCAGCATTGGGGCGATCGTATCGGCAGTATGAAAGGGCGATTGAGAAAAAGAATTCTTAGCATTGAGAAAGCCCAAATCTAGATACTTCAGAATTCTTCCAGTTGAAGCCTAGAACAAGCAGCTAACAGTGAGATACGACAGCTACAAAATTTGAAACGGTTGAAGATCAAAAGACGTGCTGTTGATTTTTTACAGATCTTTATGAAGCACGCTCACCACTTCAGTAAAGCTGTTCTAAGAATTTCTGAGTGCATAGGCTCAAGCACAACAGCGTTACTACAATACACGCAAATTAGCTTACTTGCTAAATCACCAGAATAGAGAGTGTATCAATAGCTACAAAGACAGTTGCAGTAAACCACATTACCGTTATTGACTCTGCGAATTAGCTCATATGAACTATCAAACCCAAAATGCTCTGACTGTTTTAGCGTCAAGTATCTTTTTTGGTTCAGCTGGTTTTTGGTTGATACCCAGTCAATTAAAAGGAGCAGTCGTCGGGGCAGCCTCTGGAACAGTCGGCGCTGTTGGCTATGCTCAACAAAGTCGGCGTCTCCGGCAGATTGCTGCTCAACAAAATCAGGTATCCTTTCACAATACCTATCAGGAGCGTGTGGAAGGACTTGAAACTTTAGTTGATCAGGCAGAAAAAGCGATCGCAGACATAGACTTATCTGTAACAGAGCACAAAGCAGAAATTAATAGTATTCAGGATACGGTTCAGACCAGCTTAGATAAGTCAAAAGTCAGTTTAGCCGAAGTAAAACAGCTTGAAGCGAGGCTAATAAGGCTAGAGTCTAAGACGACTTTTGGTGTCAACAAACAGTCTGACAGTAATCTAAGTTCTGGTTTCAAAGCGGAATTTACAGCAGAAAATCAAGATGAAGCTTCTGGAGATGAGGCAAAAGCTGATGAAGCCCAGAAAGTTATCGAATGGTTTGAGAGTAACCACATTGAAGTTGATAACTACTATGAACCCGATTACAGAATAGATAATATGCTAGATGGATTATCGCTGTATTTAGGCGATAACTATTCTATTCTGAGTAATTTTCATTGGAAGCTGAGAAATAGCGTCGGCAGAAAATTACACTTCAACCTTAAGGAATATGATTCTAGGTCTAAAAGGATCCACAATCAATATTTGAGAAAACTTAAGTCAAGCGATTATTTATCAGACGGCAAACTAGTCAAAAAGCAAGAAAGCCCAGACTTTATTATTGCTGCGCCGTACAATCGTTCCGATATACAAGGTTTTTTTGACGGCGGTTGGTTCGAGCGTTTTATTTACTACAAAGTCGTTGAACTGCTGGATGCTGAAGGGGCCGACTATCAGTATTTAAGAAATCCTAAAATTAGCTACAACAATAATGAGACATCAGAGCTTGACCTGTTTTTTCTAGTTAATCAAAAGCCTTTGTTAATTGAGTGCAAAGCCGGCGTCAATTATCATCAAGGCATAGAAAAATTTGTGAAGCATCGAGAGAGACTAAATCTCGACTCTAGCAATGCCATCTTTGTCGTACTTGATATCGATGAAGCGGAAGCCTATATCCGCACTCATAACTGGAAAATTACCGTCGCTGACCAAAATAACTTCTTAAGTCAAATCAAGCAGCTACTCAACGAAAATATAAGTGAACCTTCTGAGACAGCCGACGAAGAATTAGAAGAAGAAACTGAACCAGCAGCAGATGATTCTAGCCTTAAAAGCTTTTTCAAAAAGTGGAAGCTAAACCGCGCTCCGGAATATCGAACAGCCATTTTAAATGAGCTGATTCAGCTTGTTGATTCTTTAGATGAGCCTGTCAGTTTCAATGAAATAACTAAAATCATTCGCGATCGCATGAAAAGTAGTGATGCATCATTGGCGCGAATCAAAATTAGCGAGATTCTAAACTGTCTACGCCGCTTTGACCTTTTTCGCAGTGAAAATAACAAGCCGGTACGAAATACCGCCACTCCCATATTCAAAATGGCATCTCTCAAAGTTAAGACTTTAGAGAAGAAATGTATGGAATTTTATGCAGAGAAGACACCCTCGAAAGGGATCGCAATTTAAAAGTTTGAGGAACTGTAACAGTCGAAGTAGTTTCTTCAGACCTAGTTTGACGACGTCTTAGAAGAGACGTATTTTAAGGTATGTAAAGAAGAGATTTCAGAATTGAAACTCTCTACGGTAAAACTTATACCCTCACCGCCATAAAGCATGGCCGAACAATAAAAGTGACGCTTTTTCCAGTTTCGCCGCATCTGTCAAATCTTAGAGCGATTAAAACTAAGCGCGGTTACTACGTAGTGATGAAAAGTACGCTAGCGCTTACTAAAATCAATAAAGTAACTTTGACTGTCCGAGTAGATTTCTTAGTTGTTCGACTTAGTCGAGTAAATTTTACCGACAAGCTATAAGGCCTCGCGCCAAATCGAAGGTGAAAAACTTTT
>NZ_JASATW010000011.1:175000-189155 GCF_030405905.1 Sphaerothrix gracilis Ecp01 | reverse complement strand
GAAGAATTAGAAGAAGAAACTGAACCAGCAGTAGATGATTCTAGCCTCAAAAGCTTTTTCAAAAAGTGGAAGCTAAACCGCGCTCCGGAATATCGAACAGCCATTTTAAATGAGCTGATTCAGCTTGTTGATTCTTTAGATGAGCCTGTCAGTTTCAATGAAATAACTAAAATCATTCGCGATCGCATGAAAAGTAGTGATGCATCATTGGCGCGAATCAAAATTAGCGAGATTCTAAACTGTCTACGCCGCTTTGACCTTTTTCGCAGTGAAAATAACAAGCGGGTACAAAATACCGCCACTCCCATATTCAAAATGGCATCTCTCAAAGTTAAGACTTTAGAGAAGAAATGTATGGAATTTTATGCAGAGAAGATTCTGCAGCAGTTTGATCCAGACTTCTTTGATGAAGCTGACAATGTCAAGGAGTTTGAAAATTTAACGCTAGGGAAAGCTCCCACTCCAGAAAAAATCAAGCAAATGAGAGAGCGGTGGCAGAGTCAGGCGTAGGATAGCAAACAGCAGAACCGGAAGAGGACGCAACGCATAAGAAGCCCTAAAAATCCTCTTCCTGTGCCCCTAAGTAAACCTCGATAACGCGTGGGTTATTCTGCACTTCGCTCATGGTGCCTTCGCAAAGGACACTGCCCTCATGCAGCACCGTCACCTGCCGCGCAATCTGCCGCACAAACTCCATGTCGTGTTCAATTACCACAATGGAATGACTCTGAGCCAGCGACAGCAGCAGCTCGCCCGTTTTCTCTGTTTCCTCATCCGTTAGCCCTGCCACCGGCTCATCCACCAGCAGCAAATCCGGCGACTGGGCCACCAGCATCCCAATTTCTAGCCACTGCTTTTCGCCGTGGGACAGCAGCGCCGCTGGAATATCCGCCTTCGTTTCTAAGCCAATCGTTTCCAGCAGTCCCCCCACCGTCCGCCGCTCAGCGCTAGGAGTTTTCTTAAACAGAGTGGCAAAGACGTTCTTGTTGCGGTTGCTCGAGAGTTCCAAGTTTTCACGCGGCGTCAGATTGAGGTAGACCCGGGGAGTTTGAAACTTGCGGCCAATACCCAGACGGGAAATTTCGTGTTCTGCCCGTTTGCTGAGGTCTTTGCCCTTGAAGCGAGCAGTCCCCTCTGTTGGCTGCACTTTGCCCGTAATCACGTCAAGAAAGGTGGTTTTGCCAGCCCCGTTAGGGCCAATAATTACCCGCAGTTCACCCTCATTCATGTTGAAATTGAGGTTGTTGAGGGCTTTGAAGCCGTCAAAGCTGACGGTGACGTTTTCAATGTCTAAAATCTTCGCGCTCACGGTTTTGCCTGTCGTAAATGAATCGCTGATCAGGGACTAACGTTTATCGATCGCCTCGCGTCTTTCTTCCCGCACATCTGGGTCTAGCTCTAGCAGAGGCGGTGTTACCACCAACCGGGAAGGGCCAAGCCAGGTGCGCAGGCGATCGCCAAACTGCGATCGCAGCCAGCCAACAATACCGTCTGGCAGCGCCGTTACCACCAGTAAGAACAGCGCCCCTTGAAAGAATAGCCAGACTTCAGGAAAACTTTCACTGAGCAAGGTTCGCGCCCAGTTCACAAGCACCGCCCCCAGAATTGCCCCGACCAGAGTGGCCCGTCCACCTACCGCAACCCAAATCACCATCTCAATTGAGAAGGCAATATCCATATACTGAGGTGAAACAATCCCTGACTGCACCGTATAGAGAGCACCTGCAATGCCAGCGATCGCCCCTGACACCGCGAACACCAGCACCTTAAAAGCTGTCGGATCGTAGCCCGAAAAACGAACCCGGTTCTCATCATCCCGAATCGCTACTAACATGCGGCCAAAGCGCCCGCTCGTTAACCAGCGACAAAGAGCGTAAATCAAAGCCAAAAACACAACGGTCAGGGCGTAGAAAGCAAGCTGCATCCCTTCGCCACCCACCTGATTACCCAGAAAAGTGCTGGTATCGGTTTTAAGACCATTGGTGCCGTTGATTAGCTTTTGCTGACCGTTGAAGAAATTGAAAAAGACCACCAGCGCCGCCTGGGTCAAAATTGAGAAGTAAACCCCACGAATGCGGTTGCGAAAGACCAGATAGCCGAGCAGCCCTGCCACCAAGCTCGGAATCAGAACAACTGCCAGCAGCGTCAGGGGTAGGGAGTAAAACGGTTGCCAGAACCAGGGCAGTTCCATCACCCCGTAAAGACTAAAAAAGTCTGGGATCTGGCCTTCCCCTAGCGTATTCAACTGCAGGTGCATAGCGAAGGCATAGCCGCCTAAGGCAAAGAAAATGCCGTGTCCTAAACTCAGCAGCCCGGTAAAGCCCCAGATCAAATCAATCCCTAAAGCTACAATCGCCAGGGCCAGAAAACGACCCAGCAGTCCTAACCGAAAGCCCGAAACAGCAGCAGGGACAATCAAAATTAAAATCAGGGCGATCGCTACCACAATGCCTGCTTCTATCAGCAAGCGGCGCTTAGCAAATTTTCCTTTTTTAGGTCGCGTCAACGTGTCGTTTGCCATTGTGTCCCCTATGCCTCAACTGTGCGTCCCTTCTGGGGGAATATGCCGGCGGGCTTGATCTGCAGAAAGGCAATAATTAGGGCAAACACCATCACCTTAGCCATGCTAGTTGTGGCAAAAAAGGTAAAGAAAGCCACCAGCGGCTGTAGCGCTTCAATCGGCATCAGCATGAGGGCCAGAGTACCGGAGCCAACCAAATATGTAATAATGCCAATCACCATAGCCGCCACAATGCTGCCCACCAGCTTGCCAACGCCGCCGACTACCACCACCATAAAGGCGTCAACGATATAGTTAGACCCCAAGTTTGGCCCTACTGAACCCAGCAGCGTTACCGCGCAGCCCGCAATGCCCGCCAATCCGGAGCCAAGGGCAAAGGTAAGCGCATCTACCCGCTCGGTAGGAATGCCCAGACAGGCGCTCATGCTGCGGTTTTGCGTGACAGAACGAATACGCAAACCCCAGGCAGAGCGCTGCAGGAACCAATACACGCCCACCAGACAAACAATTGTCAACGCAATAATGAACAGCCGCGCATAGGGAAACTGTAGCGTCGTTCCCAAGGCCAAACCGCCCCGCAGCCAGACAGGAGGCGTTACGTCCACATTGCGAGCGCTGAACCAGGGGCGAGTCAGGGCAGTGGCGGCATTTTGATTGATTAAAATACCCGCTACTAGGGCGATCGCGGCTGAAATCACCAGCAAGGCCGCCGACATCCAGCCTGCTATTTGCCGCTGACTGCGCTGCAGCCCCCAGCGCCCACCCCAAAATAGCAGGCAGAAAAGCACTAGCCCCACAATCATGGCCCAGTTCACGCTGCGGACAAACTGGCGCAGAATGAGACTAACGCCCCAAGTGGCAAGCAGCGTTTCTAAAGGGCGGCCATAGAGATAGCGAATCACGCCGCGTTCTAAAGCTAACCCCACTAGGGCAGCGACTAGAAATGACAGGGGCAAAGCCGCAAATATATAAAAATTCAGGGCTGACTCCCCTAGGGTTCTGAAGCCATTTTGCACCACGTAGGTGGTATAGGCTCCCAACATCATTAGCTCACCATGAGCCAGATTGATCACGCCCATCAGGCCAAACACGATAGCTAGACCCAGTGCCACAATTAGCAGTACCGCGCCGATGCTAATACCGTTAAACAGGCCGCCAATTAAACCTTCAATCAACACAATCTTCAACCTAGTCAACTATTGGGCAGGAAACACTGAACTACGGGGGTTGCGTCCACTCCCTAGAAAACATCTAGTCCGCAGCACTTATGGGTTTAGCCAAGCCGACAGCAATTCGTTAACCCCATCGTCACACCCTGCGCTATCCCCAGCGGTCAAGCCAATGCAATACCGCTCAAGCAGGCAGATTCTATCTAAAGCCAGAGGTCAAAAAGGTTCAACATAAACAGCCAAAAATCACGCCTGTCTCTTCAACCAAAATTTAGCGTTCTTAAAAAGAAAGGAAGCTTAGACGCAAACCTGATAGGCAGTTTCTAAGCTTCTTATACGCCGTTATGCTGAACTACTTAACGAAGCAGCGCTATGCGCCCTCGGTTTCGTACTTGCCACCCTTTTCTGGGTCAGACCAATCACAGGCAAAGCCCTTGGTATCAGGTACGTACTGGTTCCAGGGCACTGGATCAATCGGGCCTTCCGTAGACCAAACAATATCAAACAGACCATCATCTCGGACTTCCCCAATCCGTACCGTCTTCGATAAGTGGTGGTTGGGATTCATGGTGACTAAACCTTCAGGCGCTTCTAAGGTCTGACCATAAGCGGCCTCCCGTACTGCCGGAATATCGGTAGTACCTGCGGATTCAACCGCCTGCTTCCAAATGTAGACCATGATGTAGGCCGCTTCCATCGGATCGTTGGTGACGCGATCGTCGCCG
Source organism: Sphaerothrix gracilis Ecp01 (assembly GCF_030405905.1). Taxonomy (NCBI): domain Bacteria; kingdom Bacillati; phylum Cyanobacteriota; class Cyanophyceae; order Nodosilineales; family Nodosilineaceae; genus Sphaerothrix; species Sphaerothrix gracilis. The sequence goes on along the minus strand of NZ_JASATW010000011.1, from coordinate 184,740 downwards.
TACTCGGCCTGGAAGTCAGCAACCCATTGGGTATTCTGCGGGTTATCCACCGTCATGAAGTAGTTCCAGGCCGCATAGTGGCCTAGCAAGAACTCTTTACCAATCTGGCGCACTTCTTCCTCAGCAATGCTGACAGACATCACCGGATACTTGTCAGGAGTCAGACCCGCCCCCTGAAGCTGCTTAAAGAAGGCCACGTTGCTATCACCATTGAGGCTATTAAAGATGACGCCGCCGTCGGGCAGAGCCGCTTTAATCTTGGTGATAATAGGCGTTACCTCAGTGTTGCCCAGGGGCAGATAGTCCTCACCGACAACCTCACCGCCCAGCGCTTTCACCTGCTCCTGAATAATGGTGTTAGCGGTACGAGGGAAGACATAGTCGGAGCCAACTAAGAAAAACTGCTCTCCCTTATTTTCCATCAACCATTCCACTGCAGGCTCAATCTGCTGGTTAGGAGCCGCGCCAGTGTAGAAGATGTTTTGCGAACACTCTTGGCCTTCGTACTGTACCGGGTACCACAGCAAATGCTGCTTAGATTCAAACACGGGCAGTACAGCTTTGCGGCTAGCCGAAGTCCAGCAGCCAAAGACGGTAGCCACGTTGTCCTGATCGATTAGCTTCTCGGCCTTTTCTGCAAAGGTAGGCCAGTCAGAGGCACCGTCTTCCACAATGGCTTCAATCTGCCTGCCAAGCACACCGCCTGCTTCATTGATTTCCTGAATCGCTAGCTGCTCAGCTTCAACCACGGTGGTTTCGCTGATCGCCATTGTGCCGCTGAGGGAGTGTAGAATCCCCACCTTAATGGTTTCGCCCGCATCTGCGTCGGCTGACTGCTCAGCGCCGGGAGTTGCCTCCTCTGAAGCTGTCTCGGAACCACTCCCACAAGCCTTGAGCAGAATACTTGTACCTAGCGTGGCAGAACCGTAGAGTAAAAACTTTCTTCTATTGAAATTTGCCGCCATGTTTGACCCTTCACTCCTCTGACTTAACCAGCTTTTAAATGCAAGCCGCAACGGTAAGTGATATTAGAGTTAGCTGAGCCGAACAATTGTGCTCCCTGATACAAAAAGGTAGCGGCATAAGTCTTTCTGTCTTATTGGCAACTGCCTACAGCAGGAAAAAACACGGACAGTTACCCTCACGAGAGGGATTTTCGATCGCGATCGCGATCGCTATAAACTTGAGCGCACATCATTTAAGCTGATGAATCAGCAGATTCTGCCGCTTCGACAAAACCGTGAAACTGAATGAATTCCATAATTATCTCCAATCCTTGACCCAGCTTAAGATTTGTGAATACAAACGGGCGATCGCCCCGCATTTTCTGAGCGTCTCGTTCCATCACCCCTAAATCTGCGCCTACCATCGGGGCTAGATCAATCTTGTTGATCACTAGCAGGTCGGATTTGGTGATCCCCGGCCCCCCTTTACGGGGAATTTTCTCGCCCGCCGCCACGTCAATCACGTAGAGGGTCAAATCCACCAGTTCTGGGCTGAAGGTAGAGGCTAAATTATCACCGCCGCTTTCCACAAAAATTAGGTCCAAAGGCTGAAACCGCGCCTCTAACTCCTCAATCGCCACTAGGTTAATTGACGCATCTTCTCGAATCGCCGTATGGGGACAGCCTCCTGTTTCCACCCCCACAATCCGATCGCCCTCTAGCGCCTGGCTCCGCACCAAAAACTGAGCGTCTTCCTGAGTGTAGATATCGTTAGTCACTACAGCAATTTGATAGCGATCGCGCATCGCCTTGCACAGCGCGTCTACCAAAGCCGTTTTGCCAGAGCCAACCGGGCCAGCAATGCCCACGCGAAAAGGGGTCATGAGTGTCTGATTTTGATCACGATCTAAACAACCGACTATACAGTGTCTCATGCTGCATACTGGCGATCGCCAATCCCCAGCCGCTACTTGCCAGATCATTGTCCTGAAGCTGCAAAATAGTCTCAGCCGCGTTTTCTAACGTTGGGTAGAGGTCAAGCAAAAGCTGCTGGCCTGCGGTTTGCCCCAGGGGCACTAGCCTAACCGCAGCATTGACTAGGTTGCTGACCCAGCTTTGCAGGTAGCCTAACAGCGCTGTTTCTAGCTCGATCTGCCAGTGCACAGCAGCGATCGCAAAAGCGGTCGCAAAATTGCAGTGGGGCAGACAAGAAGCGATCGCGGTTTCGAGTTCCGGATGTAAAGATTGCAGCAGACGCGCTAGAGAGCGACCCATCTGCCAGCTCTGTGCCCGCAGTTCAGCCGTCTCGCGGACGGCAGAGAGCCAGTGATTCCAGGTTTGCAAAGCAGCAAAATTGCGATCGCCTGCTGCCCGGTGGCAGCGTAGCATCACCGCCGCTTCTAGCCGCACAGCGCCATAGCGCAGCTCCTGAGTGAGCCAGTAGTGAACAGCCTCAGGAGCAGCTAGATGACCCTGCTGCACCAAACTTTCTAGCCCCTCAGAATAGCTGTAAGCGCCGACGGGTAAAGCCGGACTGGCTAGCTGCAGCAGCTTCAGCAAGGCCGGATCAGGCATCATGAGAACCGCTTTGATAAGCGCCCGCTTCAGGTTCAAACGGGGCCGTTTCATTCATGACCTGCAGCCCCAAACGCTGTAGCATTTCGGCTAGCACCAAATCTTCGGCTAGTCGCAAATAGGTAGGGGTAATCTCTAGCGGTACGTGGCGATTGCCCAAATGATAGGCAGCCCGCAGCAGGTCTAGCGGCGTAGCCGCCATCACGGTTAGCAGCGGTTCTGGCTTAGCCACAACTTGCACTAGCGGCTGCATGGCTCCATCGTGCAGCAAATCTCCGCCTCGGAGCTGGGTGCCTCGTGGCAGGTTGAGATAGACAGGTTCGCCATTATCGGCAGTGAAATGGCGGCGCGATCGCGATCGCTCCTCTGCGGTGAGCGACAGGCTGAAGTCAGGCGGACGAGAGACGGCATCAGAGAGACGACACTTGAGAACAATTACCACAACCTATTGCTGAAATTAGAATTGGCAACGATTGTAACGCTGAGTCGTTTCGCCCGGCAGCAAGTCATTAAATTTATTAGAAACCTACGAAACTGGGATAACGCCCGCTGAAGACATAGACTGTGGCTGCCATGACAGTTGTTTTTCTGTCATAGACTCTGCGGAGTTTTCAGACCTCAGACTGAGGTTTTGAATAAGCCCTCCAAATTGGAACCAGGGTTATCCCTTGTTGCATTAGCTAGGTTTCCCAATGAATTCGACAATTTCTGTTGCGGATATTTTTCAAACGCTCGATCTAGACGTTAGAAAGCCACCCAAAAAGGCAAAGTCACAGCTTTTAACTGCCGTCATTGAAGCCCTCAGCGATGGCATTTTAATTCTTTCGCTGGAAGGTAAAGTGCTGCAGGCTAATCGCTGTGCTGCTAGGCTATGCCGATATTTGCAAAAGCTAGAAAATGAGTCTCAGGCAGTGCCTAGAGCTATTTGGCATCTCTGTGAATCTCTAATTGAGAGCCGCGAATTGTTTCCCAGCAAAGTGTTTGTGATTGAAGACAGCCTCCACGCTGCCGACCACATCACCATTCGCATTCGGGTTCAGTGGCTTGAGTTCGACTCGATCGGACAGTCTTATCTGCTGGTAACGCTAGAAGACTGCAAAAAGCTGGCAGAGTTAGCCGCCGTCGCTGAAGCCCAACGCTTTCAGCTTACGCCTCGTGAATCTGAGGTTTGGCAGCTCAAGCGCTCTAACTACAATTACGAAGAGATCGCCGACCAGCTCTATATCTCGGTCAACACAGTCAAAAAGCACATCAAGAACATCTACGCCAAACGGAATCAAACCTTAGACCAAGAGCGTTTTTCAAATTGCTAATCCCCATTAGCAATTGGCTCCAGCGGCTGCGGATTCAGAGCTTACGGCTCGAATCAGGTTAAGATCAAAAAGCCCGAACGTGTTGAACGGTTGATTAGCTTTTCCAAGATTTAGGAGACTCAATCTCGTACTGAATGCTGCCTAAGGACGAACTACTTAAACAAGTTGAAAATCGCGAAAGCATTGCCCGCGTTATCGATCAGGCGGAGCAGGCTATTCGCACCTGGGAGGTGGTCGTCACTGATTTTCTCTCGCCGCCCGAATTTATCGAAGCCCAAACTATTTTTCAGCGCCTCACTGATGTTCACCTGGTCGCTTGGGGCGGCTATCCCCAGGCTGAACGCCAGAGACTGGCGATCGCCCGTGCTGAGCTACCGTTAGAAACTGATCAAGTTCCCGTAACGCTTCTTAACATTGCCGGAAATTTCCTCTTCGATTCGGCTACTCACCGCGACTTCCTAGGAGCCATGCTGGGTACAGGCATTGTGCGCGATAAGGTAGGCGACATTATTGTGCTAGGCGAGCGCGGCGCTCAGGCAATTGTGGTGCCAGAAATGGCAGATTTTCTGACGATGAGCTTAAGCCAGGTGCGATCGGTGCCAGTCAAGATCCAGCCTATTGAGCTATCCCAACTCAAAGTGCGGGAACCGAAAAAGAAGGAAATGACTACGGTAGAAGCCTCCTTGCGCCTAGATGCGGTGGCTTCAGCGGGCTTCGGCATGTCCCGCAGCAAAATGGCTGACATGATTGATGCAGGCGATGTGCGGGTCAACTGGAAGTCAGTTACCCAGGCTAGTCATGGGGTTAAGTCAGGCGATCTGGTCGCTATTCGCGGTAAGGGCCGCTTGCAGATTGGCGACATTGGCATCACGAAAAAGCAGCGCTACCGCATTGACCTCACCCGCTTTGTCTAGAAGCTCACTACTTGTGATAGAGGCTAAGGCGTGAATCAAAAGCTATAAGAAAAGGCGTTGCAACGGTTCACGACCCTTAAATAATATGCCAGACGGTTTCTTGCTCAGCCGCGTATTGCTGAAATTTGATAGCAAGTCAGACGATCTGCTGGAAGAAATTTCGGCGATCGCCCGTACGCCTGATGGCAGCCTCTGGGTCGGTTCCGATGAGTTCACGACGATTGAACGCCTAGCCCCCTTGGGACACTGCACCTACGGTGATCATCAGACTTTCAAGCTGAATGATTTTGTCAACCTGTTTGACACTGAATCCGAGATTGACATTGAGGGTTTAGACTATGCCAACGATTATCTTTGGGTCATTGGTTCTCACAGCCTTAAGCGCAACAAGACCAAAGGCAAGAAAGCCAAGAAAGACATCAAGCGCCTAGCCGAGATTGAAAAAGATCCCAACCGCTACCTGCTTGCCAGAATTCCGATTATCAACGGCGAGCCAGTCAATGCCTTTGCCCGTTCAGACGCCCCCCAAGATCAGCTTTCGGCGGCAATGTTACAAAAAACCGAAGAGAACAACGCCCTGATTGATGCGCTCTCTAGCGACGAACACTTGGGGCCGTTTTTAGAGATGAAGCTACCTTCCAAGGACAACGGCCTAGATATTGAAGGACTAGCCGTTTGTGGGCATCAGGTTTTTCTGGGACTGCGGGGTCCGGTGCTGCGGGGATGGGCCATTATCTTAGAAGTCGAGCTAGAAGAAAAAGAACCTGGTATCCTTACGCTCAAAGATTTAGGCAAAGGCACCCTGTATCGTAAGCACTTTGTTGATCTCAACGGCTTGGGCGTCCGCGAACTGTGCCTGCATGATGGGGATCTAATTATCATGGCTGGGCCAACGATGGATCTAGAGGGAGCGATGCAGGTGTTCCGCCTCAAAGACGTGCTGGATCACAGCAAAGATACGCTCTGGGATCAAGATTCCGGGGCGCTTAAAGTCCTGTTTAACTTGCCATTTACCATTGGCTCTGATCACGCGGAAGGACTAGCCCTGTTTTCTTGCCTGGGTCATGATGACGGGCTGCTAGTTGTCTACGATTCCCCCGATCCGGCTAGACGACCTAGTAAAAAATCGATCTTTGCCGACGTTTTTCAGCTCCCTAAATAAGTGTTAGAGGGCGATCGCCGTCAGGCAGCAAAACCGAGGCAAAAACTTTGCCCAAAAATTGTAGCCTACGGTACAACAGGCAGCGAAATTTGAGCGATATACCAGTACACGGCACCTTTATGCGCTTGATATCCGCTGCAACGGCATCCCCAAATAGCTATGTCTACTCAAACTACTCAGCCTGAGAGCGCTGCTGCCTGTCTTCAGTCGCCAGCACTGCCCCCATCTCAATCCGGGCCAGAAACGTCCCGCGCCGGACTGGCAACACCCACGCTGACAGCGTTGAATGTCCGGTCAGACCGGCAGGGCTGGTGGCAGCTAGGTAAGCATCTGACAGTCATCCTGATCAGCGGTGCCCTTTGGGGCTGGCTGCAGGGATGGATTGCAGTTCCGGCTTTAATTGTCTATGGCTTTAGCTTAGCGTCGATGTTTGCGGCCCTGCATGAGTGCGTCCACCGGACGGCCTTTGCCAGCCAGCGGCTCAACGATAGCGTAGCCTGGTTGGCCGGTGTCCTGTCTTTTTACAACAGCACGTTCTATCGTCGCTATCACAAGTGGCATCATCGCTACGCCCAGCTTGTAGGCCAAGATCCAGAGCTAGAAGACTCGCCGCCAACTAGCTGGAAAGCTTATCTCTGGCAGCTCAGCGGTCTACCTTGGTGGGTCGGCAAAATTCAGGGCCATATGCGAGCCGTGCGGGGGCAGTTCGAGGGCTGTCCCTATATTTCTGAGACAGTCCGGCGGGAAGTCATGCACTCTACAGCCTGGCAGTTGGCGGTTTATGGCGGCGCGATCGCGCTTTCGATCGCAGTGCAGCAGCCTTGGTTTATCACCTACTGGCTGCTGCCTTTGGCCGTAGGCCAGCCAATTCTACGGTTCATTTTGCTAGCAGAGCATACCGGCTGCAGTCATGACGACAATCCGCTGACCAATACGCGCACAACCTTGACTCTGTGGCCCCTGCGGCTGCTGATGTGGAATATGCCGTTTCACGCTGAGCATCATTTGTATGCCTCAATTCCGTTCCATGCCCTACCCCAAGCTCATACGCAGCTAGCCGATCAGCTTACTCAGGTTGCACCGGGATATGTGGCAGTTAACCGCCAGATTGTCAGCCAGTTTGGCAAAGCGGCATGAGTCAGCAGGCAGGCTGCTGGACTACAGACAACTTTCCGCTGCAGTGTGGGGCCGTCCTGCCCCAGGTGCGAGTGGTGTATCAGACCTACGGCGAGCTATCAGGCGATCGCAATAACGTCATCCTCTATCCCACTTCCTATGGCGCTCAGCATTCAGATATCGACTGGCTGATTAAGGCTGACGGCATTCTCGATCCTACTCGCTGGTTCATCATCATTCCAAATATGCTGGGCAACGGCCTTTCCAGTTCGCCCAGCAACGGGGATTTGCCCGGTACAGCCGAGTCAGGCTTTTACTTCACCCATTTAGACAACATCACCGCGCAAGAGCAACTGCTGCGGCAGACATTCGGCATTGAGCAGCTTGCCTTAGTCTACGGTTGGTCAATGGGGGCACAGCAGGCCTATCACTGGGGAGCGCTCTATCCAGCGCGGGTGCAGCGGATAGTGGCGGTTTGCGGCACTGCTCGCACCACCGACCATAACCGCATTTTTCTAGAAAGTTTGCGCTCGGCCCTCACAGCAGATCCAACCTGGAACGGCACAACCTTTACCGGGATTCCAGAGCGTGGTTTTCACACCTTTGCCCGCATCTACGCGAGCTGGGCTGCTTCTCAGGCCTATTACCGAGCAGGCATTTACCGTCAGCTCGGCTACAGCTCTTTAGAAGACTACCTTTGGCGCGGTTGGGAGCTGAACTATCGCAAACGAGATCCCCGCAACCTGATTGCCATGATTGATACCTGGCTGCGCTGCGATGTCAGCCAGAATCCGACCTATCAGGGAAACTATTCGCAGGCAATGGCGGCAATTCAGGCTCAGACGCTGGTCATGCCTGCCACCACAGATCTCTATTTCACCCCGGCAGACTGCGAGGCTGAAGCAGCACTTATGCCCCAAGCGGCATATCAGCCTATTCCGTCTATTTGGGGCCACCGAGCCGGAAATCCTCACCAAAACCCTGAAGATGCTGCTTTTATTCGTCAGGCGGTGCAGGACTGGCTGCAGCATTAGGCTAATGGCGTTTATGAACAGACCGCTATGACTACCCTCTTATCTGAAATCGCCCGTAAGCAAGAAATTCGCTATTTTCTGATTTCCTTCACCGACCTGTTCGGCACCCAGCGAGCCAAGCTAGTTCCCGCTGCCGCCATTGACGCGATCGCCTCTGAAGGAGCTGGATTTGCCGGATTTGCCACCTGGCTAGACATGACCCCTGCCGACGCGGACATGCTAGCCCTACCCGAAACCAGCAGCCTGTTTCAGCTCCCCTGGAAACCCGAAGTTGCTTGGCTCCCTGCAGATTTAGTCACGCCTACTGGGGAAGCCATCAACCAAACGCCGCGACTGGTGTTAAAGCGCGTTCTGCAGCAGGCTGAGGCTCAGGGCTACCGGGTGAAAACCGGAGTAGAGTGTGAGTTTTTCTTGCTGTCGCCAACGGGAGAGGCCCTATCTGATCCGCGCGATCGCCAAGTCAAGCCCTGCTACGACCAGCAGTCTCTGATGCGACGATTTGACGTAATCGCTGAGATTTGCGATGCCATGCTGACCCTGGGCTGGGGGCCGTATCAGAACGATCACGAAGATGCTAACGGCCAGTTTGAGATGAACTGGACCTATGCCGATGCCCTAATAACGGCAGATCGGCAGGCATTCTTCAAGTACATGGTGAAGGCGATCGCGGAAAAACATGGCTATCGCGCCACCTTCATGCCCAAACCCTTCGCCCATCTCACCGGCAACGGCTGCCATATGCACCTCTCTGTCTGGGATTTAGCAGGTAATACAAACCTATTTCATGACCCCGAAGGAGAGCTAGGACTGTCTTCATTGGCTTACCAGTTCATTGGCGGTGTGCTGCATTCAGTGCCCGCTCTCTGCGCCTTCACCAACCCCGTCACTAATTCCTACAAGCGCATTAATGCACCCGCAACTCTTTCCGGCGCTACCTGGTCACCCAATGCTGTGAGCTACAGCGGTAATAATCGCACCCATACGATTCGCATTCCTGACGCAGGTCGTTTTGAACTGCGGCTCGGTGACGGTGCGGCTAATCCTTATTTGCTACCGGCAGCGCTAATTGCAGCTGGACTAGAGGGTATAGCCCAAAAGCGCGATCCGGGGCCGCGCTATGACAACAATAACTACACCGAGCCGCTATCACAAGATACCGTTCAGGCGCTACCCACAAATTTATTAGACGCCCTACGACAGCTAGAGAAAAACACTGTTTTACAGGCTTTGGGAGCGGAGTTTGTGCAGTCCTATCTCAAACTAAAGCACCAGGAATGGCGAGAATACAATGCTCGGGTAACACCTTGGGAGCGTGAGACAACGTTAGACTGCTAAGCTCTAGGCGCTTTTCTCTGTTGATAACAGACCACCTCTTTAAAGCTTAGCTGGCAGTATGCTGCCAGCAGCAATTACCCGGCAGACTCCTGAGATCCTTTCAATCAGCTCAAAACTCAGACCTTCTAGTCTGTTTTCAACGGTAAGTCAGCAAAAAAGACGCCATAGGACGGTAATTCAACAGAATCACCAGAACGGTTGGCTGAGAACCCCAAGCCATCGCTCAGCTCATGACTAGCCTCGCCATTGATTTTGTAACTGACAGGCTCACTACTCATATTGAACAGGCAAAGTAGACGCTGTTCAGCATAAGCTCGTTCAAAACCGAAGAGAGGCTCCTCGGTTTC
>NZ_JASATW010000011.1:0-170000 GCF_030405905.1 Sphaerothrix gracilis Ecp01 | reverse complement strand
ATCTCTATTCAACTCGCTCTCTTTCTCTTAATGGTGGAGGTAAGCGGACTCGAACCGCTGACATCCTGCTTGCAAAGCAGGCGCTCTACCAACTGAGCTATACCCCCACGAGTGGGCCATCCTGGACTCGAACCAGGGACCTCACCCTTATCAGGGGTGCGCTCTAACCACCTGAGCTAATAGCCCATGCCCTTCACCAGACCTAGTTTGAAAACCAAAAACTCATCCTGCACGACCTAGAGATGACCTCTCACTCGCCTATTCCTGTTTGTTTCAGCTAAGTGTAGGTTAGGTCTCCCTTGAAAGGAGGTGATCCAGCCACACCTTCCGGTACGGCTACCTTGTTACGACTTCACCCCAGTCATCAGCCCTGCCTTCGGCGCCCCCCTCCGCGAACGGTTAGGGTAACGACTTCGGGCGTGGCCAACTCCCATGGTGTGACGGGCGGTGTGTACAAGGCCCGGGAACGTATTCACCGCAGTATGCTGACCTGCGATTACTAGCGATTCCGCCTTCATGCAGGCGAGTTGCAGCCTGCAATCTGAACTGAGCCATGGTTTATGGGATTAGCTGACTCTCGCGAGCTAGCTGCCCTTTGTCCATAGCATTGTAGTACGTGTGTAGCCCAGAACGTAAGGGGCATGATGACTTGACGTCATCCCCACCTTCCTCCGAGTTGTCCCCGGCAGTCTCCCCAGAGTGCCCAACTTAATGATGGCAACTAAGGACGAGGGTTGCGCTCGTTGCGGGACTTAACCCAACATCTCACGACACGAGCTGACGACAGCCATGCACCACCTGTGTCCGCGCTCCCGAAGGCACTCCCTGCTTTCACAAGGATTCGCGGCATGTCAAGCCCTGGTAAGGTTCTTCGCGTTGCATCGAATTAAACCACATACTCCACCGCTTGTGCGGGCCCCCGTCAATTCCTTTGAGTTTCACACTTGCGTGCGTACTCCCCAGGCGGGATACTTAACGCGTTAGCTTCGGTACTGAACGGGTCGATACGTCCAACACCTAGTATCCATCGTTTACAGCTAGGACTACAGGGGTATCTAATCCCTTTCGCTCCCCTAGCTTTCGTCCATGAGTGTCAGTTGCGACCCAGTAGAGCGCCTTCGCCACTGGTGTTCTTCCCAATATCTACGCATTTCACCGCTACACTGGGAATTCCCTCTACCCCTGTCGCACTCAAGCTATTCAGTTTCCACCGCTAATCCAGAGTTGAGCCCTGGGCTTTAACAGCAGACTTAATTAGCCACCTGCGGACGCTTTACGCCCAATAATTCCGGATAACGCTTGCATCCTCCGTCTTACCGCGGCTGCTGGCACGGAGTTAGCCGATGCTGATTCATCAGGTACCGTCAGTTCTTCTTCCCTGATAAAAGAGGTTTACAACCCACAGGCATTCCTCCCTCACGCGGCGTTGCTCCGTCAGGCTTGCGCCCATTGCGGAAAATTCCCCACTGCTGCCTCCCGTAGGAGTCTGGGCCGTGTCTCAGTCCCAGTGTGGCTGATCATCCTCTCAGACCAGCTACTGATCGTCGCCTTGGTAAGCCTTTACCTCACCAACTAGCTAATCAGACGCGAGTTCCTCTCTAGGCCATAAATGTTTCAGCTCTCGCCATATGGGGTATTAGCAGAAGTTTCCCTCTGTTGTCCCCCTCCTAAAGGCAGATCCTCACGCGTTACTCACCCGTCCGCCACTAACCCCGAAAGGTTCGTTCGACTTGCATGTGTTAAGCACGCCGCCAGCGTTCATCCTGAGCCAGGATCAAACTCTCCATGTTATTTAGAGAATCTATCCAGATACTCATAGTATCCAGAACTCTTCTCGGCTCCCTTGGCAAACTACCCACTCTCGTGTTACAGTCTTACCAATTTAGCCTCAGTTCTATCAAAATTGAACAGGACGTTTAATTCGTCTTTGGCTTTCAAACTATTTAACTGTCTAGGTCCGGCTCGCCCTCCAGGACTTCACTTCCGTGTCCCCCCTTCAGGCGCTTTACTAATATAGCGACACCCTTTCGTTTCTGTCAACGGGTTTCTGAAAAATATTTTTTTGAGGGAATAAAGCCTTTATTTGTAAGGTGTTGAGGCGATCGCGTCCGGAAACTTGGCGCTTTTACCGCCCGTTTTGAGGAAATTTCGTAGAAAATTTTCTGCGAGCAGGTCAGTCAAAACGCAGGGATAAATAGCTCACCTTGGGGTGAAGCAAGCGCTCTATGCTAGAGGTTGTTGCATTCAACCCGTTGAACCTATGCTGCCTTCTTGGTTAGTTCTCGATCCGCTGCTGCAAAGCTGGCTTCTTGAAGACGTGGGACGAGGCGATCGCACAACTCAAGGGATCTTGCAGGGACAGAGTCGCATGAGTAAAGCGGTTTGGGTGGCGAAGCAGTCCGGCGTTCTTGCCGGATTAGAAGTTGCAGCGCGTGTGTTTCAACTGCTAGATCCTAGGGTAACTGCTGCGGTCAGCCAGTCTGACGGGTATGAATGCCAACCCTCCGAAATAATTGCGCGCTTTCATGGTCCTTTAGAGGCGCTGCTGACGGGTGAGCGGGTAGCTCTCAATTTAGCGATGCGGCTGAGCGGCATCGCTACGCTCACCCATCAGTATGTTGAAAAGCTCGCAGGTACTTCAGTCCAGCTCGCCGATACCCGTAAAACAACGCCCGGATTACGGGTGCTAGAAAAATATGCGGCCTTCGTAGGAGGAGCTGTTAACCATCGGATGGGACTAGATGATGCAGTCATGCTCAAAGACAACCACATTGCGGCGGCTGGTGGCATTGAACAGGCTGTCACTCAAGTCCGCGCTCACATGCCTTACCCGCTATCTATTGAGGTAGAGACTGAGAATTTAACGCAGGTCAAAGCTGCACTGGCCCAGAAAGTAGACATTATTATGCTCGACAATATGCCGCTTGATGAAATGCAGCAGGCCGTGGAGCTGATTCGCCAACAGAGCGATCGCATTAAGGTAGAAGCCTCTGGCAATGTAACCCTGACAACAATCCGTGACGTAGCGCAGACAGGTGTAGATTACATCTCTACCAGCGCGCCTATTACTCAGGCTAAATGGCTAGATATTAGTATGCGATTAGATCTTGAGTAGATCAGTTCTTGGCTAGCTATCGCAATTTTGGGAGGCTAACTGATGCCACATCGCCCGATTTATCTTGACTGTCATGCCACAACGCCCGTCGATCCACGAGTAGTAAAGGCCATGACGCCTTACTTTACGGAGTATTTTGGCAATCCTGGTAGCAGCCTGCATCAATACGGCTGGGAAGCGGAGGCGGCTGTGCAGCGATCGCGCGTACGCTTAGCGCAGGCCATCGGGGCTGTTCCTGAGGAAATTGTGTTTACCAGCGGCGCTACCGAAGCCGACAACTTAGCAATTAAAGGAGTCGCCGAAGCTTATTTTAATCAGGGTCGGCATATTGTTACGGTGCGAACAGAGCACAGTGCTGTACTGGATCCTTGCCGCTACTTGGAAACCTTGGGCTTTGAGGTGACTTACCTGCCGGTTCAGCCAGACGGTTTGATTAGATTGGAAGCTTTAGAAGCAGCGCTGCGAGAAGATACGGTTTTAGTCTCTGTGATGGCCGCCAACAACGAAATTGGCGTTTTGCAGCCATTAGCCGCTATTGGTCAGCTTTGCCATGACCGACAAGTTCTGTTTCATACTGACGCGGCTCAGGCATTGGGCAAAATTCCCTTAGATGTCCAGGCGATGAATATTGATCTAATGTCGATGACGGCCCATAAGATTTACGGGCCGAAAGGCATTGGCGCGCTTTACGTCAGGCGGCGTCAGCCACGGGTACAGCTAGCACCGCAGCTCCACGGAGGCGGGCAAGAGCGGGGTCTGCGAGCGGGAACGCTATATCCGCCGCAGATTGTAGGCTTTGCTAAAGCAGTTGAACTGGCGATCGCTGAGATGACCATAGAGACTGAGCGGCTGACTGCGCTGCGCGATCGCCTTTGGCAACAGCTTCAATCCCTTTCCGGCATCGATCTCAACGGTCATTCTTGCCAGCGGCTAGCAGGTAATCTCAACGTCAGCTTTGCGGGGGTAGACGGTCAAGCTCTGCTGCTAGGACTGCGATCGGGGGTTGCTCTCTCTTCTGGAGCAGCCTGTAGCACAGCCAAAACGGAACCATCTCACGTACTTAAGGCGCTAGGGCATACAGACGTGCTAGCCTATGCGTCGCTGAGATTTGGGATTGGGCGCTTCAATACGCAGGCAGAGATTGACCAGGTGGCCAAGGCTGTTATTGAAACGGTTGAAGCTTTGCGGGAAGCGCGAACCGTACCTGCTAGCTGAGCGGCCACGGTCAGCGGCTGTCTCTCTGCCTTCCTTATAAGAAAGCTAGTTGAAGCTGGAGAGACGTTGTTTGAGATATCGCCAAATTCGGAAACAAGACGGCGTTACCAGGTAGAGCAAAAAGATCAAATTAGCTGTTTGTTCAAAGATCTGAAACTGCTGAGCATAGTAGCGATCGTCCCAGTAGCTGACCGCGCTTTGAAAGCGAGTCTGCCAGTCTAAGGGAAATAAGAGCAGGGGGCCATCGTCAACGTGGGTCAGAATATCTACGCCAGAGTGCAGCAGGCAGGCCAGCAAGAACCAAAACAGCCAGCGCGATCGCGAGTTAATACGACGCCGCGATCGCCAAACAATAGCCAGACCTATTAGTAACACTAGAGGCGAGTGCAGCAAATTATGAGCGACAATCCAAAGCGGATGATTAAAGAAAAGCTCGTCAAACATATAGCGAAAGGCATCACCTGCTGACCAGCCCAAAATGTAGCGGTAGTAGATCATGCCGCCAATTGAAAGCAGCCACAGGGGTAAATCAGGTGCAACTGACCCTAGCAAAAAGGCGCTTTTAACAATTGGAACGCGGGGATTTCCCTTTTCTAGGGCAGCCGTCATTAAAAAGTGCGAGGGCGTATTCATGGCAACCTCTTTTGAGAGAAATTCTTGCTTGAACCTAAGTTCTAAAGGCGAGGGATTCAACTGGCTATATTACAAACCTTTTTGGAATATCACACCTGACTCAGCGATAAGTGGCCATATTGGGACAGGCATGACAATTCTTTACCAACCGTCTGGTGTTGAGCATTCTAGGTACCGCCATCCAGTAAAGTTGTTGAAACTACTGTCTATAGCCCACAGCATTGAGTGAAAAGCGAGGGCGCCTCTAATTCCTGTAGATCCAGCACAGTTGTCAGCTTTTGGGGAGCAATTGCTTATGTCCAATACTGAAAATCTTGAAAAACTAGCAGGTGTTCTGAATCGCGCTAGCCAACAGGGAAAAGAAGGCTTTGTTAGAATGCTTTGGGGCAATCAGCCTGCGGACGTGCAGTCTCAGCTAATGCCGTTGCTGGTGGCAAAGACACTGCAGGCAATAGAAACTCAGTCAGAATAGGCTTTACTTTGGACGGGATCGACTCATAGAGAAGCTGTTTTGGAGGCAGAACGACTCCGCATCAAGGCAGCTACCAGTTCTTTGATCCGAATAGGCTTACTGACATAGTCATCCATGCCTGCTTGGAGACATTTTTCGCGATCGCCCTGCATGGCACTTGCGGTCATCGCAATAATTTGGGGCTGTGACTGACTTGCTATTACCCGACGAATTGTTCTAGCCGCCTCAAACCCGTCCATCTTGGGCATATGAATGTCCATCAGCACAATATCGTAAGGCTGTTGCTCAAGCGCGGCGATCGCTTCAAGACCGTTACCCACAAGCTGAGCTTTGTAGCCCATTCGGGCAAGAACGTGGGTGATCAGCCGCTGATTGACTCGGTTGTCTTCCGCAACCAGTATTTTTAAGGGTAAGCGTTCAGCTAGCTGCTGATCGATTGCTTTTGTGTGATTGGCGGGCGGCTGCTCTAGAGTGCTACCTGTCAAAACCTGCACTAGAGTGTCATAGAGCTGGAACTGTCTAACAGGCTTATATAGCTGCGCTGCAAAAACAGTTTTATTGACTTCTGAGGTCGTGTCTACTTGGTACAGAGGCAAGCCAATCGAAGTTAGCATGATCAAAGGCAGATCCCTGCCCTGAGAGCATTGACGAATCTGAGTGGCTAGCATCAGACCGTCCATTTCTGGCATTTGCATATCTAAAATGCCTAAATCAAAAGGTTCAGACGTCTTTAAAAGTTCCAGCGCCTCCCGACCGGAACAAGCCAGTACAGGCTCCATTTCCCAAGCCTGTGCTTGCAGTTCTAGAATCTGTCGATTCGTCTGATTATCGTCCACAATTAGAATGCGCTTACCGGCTATCTGAGGTTCAGCTAACCTGGGCAAGCTTTGGATACTAGCTGCTTCAGCAGTCAGAGCTTTGATCGTGAAGTGAAACGTCGAGCCTTGATTGGGCTGACTGTCCACCCAGATTTGACCGCCCATCATTTCGCAGAGACGCTTACTAATGGCTAGGCCCAGCCCGGTACCACCATAGCGCCGGGTGGTAGAAGCATCCACCTGGGTAAATGAGTTGAACAGCTCTGACTGCTTATCAGGATGAATACCAATGCCTGTATCAGTTACGGCAAAGTGTAGTTCGTGTACCTCGCCTGCTGCCGAACGATCTCTATCAGGTAGAGCCTTTGCCTGCACTCGCACCACAATTTCTCCGCTCTCGGTGAATTTAACGGCGTTGCTCAGTAAATTCATGAGTATCTGTCGCAGTCGGGTAGCATCTCCGACCAAAGCAACTGGAACATCTGCGGCAATTAGGGAAGCCAGCTCCAAATTCTTAGCTACTGCATTAGGCGCTACAAGTTCTAGAGCATCTTCAACACAGGTGTGTAGATTGAAAGGCTGTTTTTCTAGGGTGAGCTTATCGGCCTCGATTTTAGAAAAATCTAGAATATCGTTGATTAGCGCCAGCAAAGTTTCGCCACTTTTCTGAATAATCTCGGTAAATTCTCGCTGCTTAGGCGCGAGCTGAGTATCCAGTAACAGGCCGGTCATGCCGATGACGCCATTCATAGGCGTACGAATTTCGTGACTCATCATGGCTAAAAATTCAGACTTGGCGCGGCTAGCCTCTATGGCTTGCTGACGAGCCGCCTCCAGTGCCTCGGCGTATTCCTCAATTCGCTTGGCATGTAGCCTAGACTCTAAAAGTGCTACCACCTGATTGGCGATAATTTTAAGATTGTCAAGCTGAGTCGCCGTTAGCTCTCTGGGAACATAATCAATCACGCAGAGCGACCCCAAACGATAGCCGTGGGCTGAGATGAGCGGTATGCCAGCGTAGAAGCGAATGTGGGGTGCACACAGTACGAGGGGATTGTCGCTGACAAGGTTATGGGCGATCGCGTCTGAAACCACAAATGGCTGATCGCGGAGAATCGTATAACCGCAAAAAGCCTGATCCCGTGGCGTTTCTGCAACGTCTAATCCGTAGCGGGACTTAAACCACTGGCGATATTCATCTACTAAGCTGATGAGGCTAACAGGCGCTTGGCAAAGGCTAGCGGCTAGGCGCGTCAATTCGTCAAAGGCTGGCTCTGGAGGTGTATCTAAGATGGCGTAGCGGCGCAGCTCTGCTAGACGTTTCTCTTCATCAATAGGAATAGGGGCGGCTGGCATTAAAGCGTTGACTCCTGGGAAACTGATAGCAATAGGCAAGACCTTAAGAC
The DNA here is from genome assembly GCF_030405905.1 of Sphaerothrix gracilis Ecp01. Lineage (NCBI taxonomy): Bacteria > Bacillati > Cyanobacteriota > Cyanophyceae > Nodosilineales > Nodosilineaceae > Sphaerothrix > Sphaerothrix gracilis. The sequence goes on along the minus strand of NZ_JASATW010000011.1, from coordinate 162,341 downwards.
TCAATTGCCTTGAATTTTCAAAGTAATTGAAAGACTAGGTAATACAACTAGGTAAGCAATCTCCACTCTTAGCAATACTTTAACGAGGATCGTGAGAAGTCTCAGCAGTTTTTGCAGTAGGCACCTGTTTCAATACTCTTGTTTCGATATTCTCAATACTCTATCTACAGGGTACCCAATCCCGTTGGCAATCTTTGGCACAGGTTAACGGACTCTAGCGCCGCGATAGCGTAGTCCGCGTTTGTGGGTATGGCTTTGAGCAAACTTAGGCATATCTCCTTGATGCCCCATGAGAATAACGGAGTCGTCCTGGGAGAGATAGGTTTCGCGGCTGGGGTGAATCAGCACTTCGCCCGTAGCCCGCCGCAGAGCAACAATAATAAATGTGCCTCTGCCTCTCACCTCAATATCGCCAATAGTGCCGCCAATAAGAGATGAATTAGCCACAATCGGTAACTCATTGAGCTGAATGTCCAACTCGCCTAAAAGCTCATTTAAACTCGCACCTTTGTCAGTTTGGGATAGAAAATCGACCGCTGTGGGATGGGTAATCAGATGGGCCATGCGAATCGCCCCGATGGCAACAGGCAAAACAACGTGATTGGCCCCTGCTAGACGCAGCTTTTTTTCGGTAGAAGGCAGCTTACCCCGCGCCAAGATCACTAAGCTGGGATTCATTTCTCTAGCCGTTAGGGTAATAAATACGTTGGAAGCATCATCCGGCAAAACGGTGGACAGGGCCTTAGCCCGGTGAATTCCTACTGCCTGCAGGTTGCCCTCATCGGCTGCATTCCCCTGATAAACCAGATAGCCAGACTCTTGGGCCTGGGCAATACGCTCAGGATCGTGATCAAGTACAACAAAAGCCTGCTTTTCCTGCCACAACCGACGGGAAAGCATTTGGCCCATGCGGCCATAGCCACAGACAATTACGTGGCGCTCTAAGCTTTGAATTTCCTGGGTCATACGCTTGTTTTTGAATACTTTACGGAGTTCTCCTTCCGTCACTAACTGCAAAAAGCCGCCCACGATATAGGCAACTGATAGTACTCCCGCAATGATGACTAGAATCGTAAAAATCCGCAGCTTGGCTGAATCCAGCGGATGCACTTCACCATAGCCAACGCCAAAGATGGTGATGACAACCATGTAGACAGCATCTAACAGCGACCAGCCAGCTAGCATATAGCCATAAACAGCTAGCACCACTGTCAGCAAGAAGAACGTGCTCCCTAAGATAATTCGCCGAAAGGGACGCTGCATTGCGATCGCCACTAAGGTTTCTAAGGCTGTTAGCTATTTGTCATGGTAGAGCGATCGCCCGCAATTGTCGGTGCTAGAAACTGCAGTTGAATTGGGGTGGCGTTCCTAAGCGGCCAACGAGTGCGGCGAGGAGACAAAAAGAGATGCCTTAACTGACACAGCACGCTATGATAATTAAATAAACTCGTAACGAGTATGAATAAAAACTTAGGCGAAGGTAGTTACCTTTAGTACAAAGCTAAGTTTGTGCGGCATTCAAGTCGTTAAAGTTGAAACTATATCTCCTCGAACACAACCTATGAGTGCAACTGTCACCCTACCTGAAAACTCAATTCAAAATCCGTTGCTGCTTGGTACGGGACTACCCCCTTTTGCAGCTATCGAGCCGGAGCATGTTGTGCCTGGAATGACGCAACTGCTTGATGAGTTAGCGCGATCGCTTACCGCCTTGGAAGCCAACGTTACGCCGACCTGGGCTGGCTTGGTGGAACCGCTGACGCGCATCAGTGAGCGGCTAAGCTGGAGCTGGGGTATTGTCAGTCACCTGATGGGGGTGAAGAACAGCCCTGAACTACGACAAGCCTATGAAGCTGTGCAACCAGGTGTCATACAGTTTGCTACTCAGCTTGGGCAGAGCAAACCGCTTTACGCAGCCTTCAAGCAGATGCGCGCAGGCGAGCAGTGGCCACAGCTAGCTCCCGCTCAGCAGCGAATCGTAGACTCTGCTATTCGTGAAGCTGAGCTGTCGGGCGTAGGGCTAGAAGGCGAAGCCAAAGAGCAGTTCAACCAAATTCAGCAGGAGCTGGCTGAGCTATCAACTAAATTTTCTAATAACGTTTTAGATGCGACCAAAGCCTTTAGCCTAATGCTAAAGACCGAGGAAGAGGTTGAAGGATTGCCGCCTAGCCTCCTGGCCCTAGCGGCTCAGGCCGCGCGCGAAGCGGGTAAGGAAAAGGCGACGGCTGAATCTGGCCCTTGGCGAATTACGCTGGACTATCCCAGCTATGTGCCCTTTATGCAGCACAGCCGTCGTCGTGACCTGCGTGAGCAACTCTACCGGGCTTTTGTCACTCGCGCGTCTGCTGGCGATCTCAACAATACGCCCCATATTGAGCGGATTTTAGAACTGCGGCAGCAGCAGGCGGCGCTACTGGGCTACGACACCTATGCTGAGCTGAGCGTTGCCCGCAAGATGGCCCCTTCTGTCACAGCGGTGGAGCAGCTAATGGAGGAACTACGCAGCGCCAGCTATGCAGCAGCTCAGAAGGATTTAGCCGATCTCAAGCAGTTTGCTCAAGCCCAAGGAGCCAGCGAGGCCAACGACCTGATGAACTGGGATACGGCGTTTTGGGCCGAGCGCCTGCGGGAAACCAAGTATGAGCTAACCGACGAAGAACTGCGCCCCTATTTCCCGCTGCCTCAGGTGCTTGAGGGACTGTTTAATCTGGCCAATCAGCTTTTCGGCGTGACTATTACTATTGCCGATGGTGAAGCGCCAGTTTGGCATCCTGATGTGCGTTACTTCAAGGTGGCAGACGAATCGGGCAGCGCGATCGCCCATTTTTACCTCGATCCTTACAGCCGCCCGGCAGAGAAGCGCGGCGGTGCTTGGATGGATGAATGTCTCAATCGCGGCAAGTTTGGCAACCAGCTCCGGCTGCCTGTCGCTTACCTGGTGTGCAACCAGTCCCCCCCGGTAGACGGCAAGCCTAGTCTGATGACTTTCCGAGATGTAGAAACGCTGTTTCACGAGTTCGGGCATGGCCTGCAGCACATGCTAACTCAGGTAGACTATCCGGGGGCAGCCGGAATCAACAACGTGGAATGGGATGCTGTAGAACTGCCCAGCCAGTTTATGGAGAACTGGTGCTATCACCGCGATACTTTATTCAAGCTGGCGCGGCACTATGAAACGGGCGAACCGCTACCGGAAGACAAGTATCAGCGCCTCTTAGCGGCCCGTAACTTCATGACAGGCAGCGCCATTCTGCGCCAGGTAAACTTTGGCTGGTTGGATATTGAGCTGCACCACCGCTATCAGCCGGGTGGCAGCGAAAGTATCTGGGAGGTGCGCGATCGCCTAGCAGAAAAGACGACGGTGATGAAGCCGATTCCGGAAGACGCCTTCTTGTGTGCGTTCGGCCATATCTTTGCCGGAGGCTATGCTGCAGGTTACTACAGCTACTTCTGGGCCGAGGTGCTGAGCGCAGATGCTTTTGCCGCTTTTGAAGAGGCCGGTTTAGAGGATGAGTCAGCCCTGCTTGAAACCGGACGCCGCTTCCGAGATACGGTGCTGGCCTTGGGCGGGAGCCGTCATCCAATGGAGGTGTTTAAAGCCTTCCGGGGGCGGGAGCCGAGTACCGCAGCGCTGCTGCGACACCGAGGTTTAGCGACAGCCGCTTAGTCCTTGGGCTGAATTAGGTAAGGGCAGCGGGCCAAGTCTCTCTGTCCTTACTGCTCAACAGCTAGCCCTAACCCACTGAACCAAGTCTCTCTGGCACCTGTCTTCGCGCGATCGCGCCGCTACGCCAGAGTCAAAGGTGAAAGGCAGGGGGTCTTGCATCTACTTTTGGCAGTCTGCTTATTTCTAACGCTGGACTGTTGCCATAAATTCGTTGAGTTCCTGCAATAGCCAGTCCTTTTCCACCGGGGAAAGCATAGCGCCAAACTTATGGGCGCTAATCCCTTCTACTAGAGTGAGCGCCTGAATGGGGCGTTCATTTTGCGTGTAGGCCGTACGCAGCTCAAACGGTTCCAAATCGTGAAGCTGGCCCTCAACGTAGCGCCGCCAACCAAGAATGCTGCGCTCAAACTTGAACCGCTTATGGTCAATTTCCAGCTTGGTTTTGCCCAGTAAACCGTTGACCACAAAAGCGATCATGCCGAAGCCTACTAGCCAAAAGGGAATTGAAAACAGCGGAAAAATCCAAAAACCGCTAGCCGCAGCGCCCCAGGTAGCCCCAACTGTCCAAATCAAAACAAAACCTGTCCAAAAGAGGGCAAAACCGCCCACGGCCAAAGTCTCCGCCTTCCAGCCGGTAGGCGGAATTTCTAAGGTAAGCTGCGATCGCGTCCGGTTGAGCTTAATCTGACTGCCTTTGGGCTGACGTCGCCGCATCTGGCCTGCGGCTGTGCCTGTATGTGACACGAGCTGAGGGCGAGGCTGAGTGAGAGCGGCGATCGCTTTTTGAGCTGAGTCAAAGCGATCTTCGATTGCCGGTTCCAGCATCGTTTCTAGCCAATCAGCTAGCCCTGGGCTGATGTTGACCTGCTCGCGGAAGTCGATCTTCAGGCGGCGCTGCGGTAGATCAGCGGGCGACTGGTGGGTGAGCAAAAATAGCAGGGTTGCCGCCAAGCTGTATAGGTCAGAGCCAGGATAGGCAACGCCGCGAAACTGCTCTGGAGCCATGTAGCCATAGGTACCGACCACCGTGCTGCCCTGCAGGGTGTGGTGATAGACCTGCTGGACAGCACCAAAATCTACGAGAAAGAGGGCACCATCCTCATGACGAATGATATTTTGCGGCTTAATATCGCGGTGAATAATGGGCGGATTGAGACTGTGCAGATATTCCAAAATCTTGAGCACCTCTAAAGCAATCCGCTTGACCTCAGCTTCCGTGGCTCGCCAGCCAGATTCAATCAAAGCAGCTAAAGATTTTCCCTCAGCTAGCTCCTGAGCAATGTAAAAGCGGCGATCGCGCTCAGAATCTACCTGAAAGTAGTCAATATAGTCAGGAATCGCCGGATGGTTCAGGCTTTTGAGTACCTGAGCTTCGCGCTCGAACAGCTCTAGCTGCTTCCAATCCGTCAGGCCGCGCAGAGCTAGGGCTTTGAGCGCGACGTGACGTTTCAGACCAATCTCTTCAGCTTCGTAGGTAATACCGCTGCCCCCTGTGCCCAGCAGTCGCACAATCCGGTAGCGATTAGCAATCACTTCCCCCGGCTGATGCATGGAGCGTCTCCCTTAACTAAATCTAATAGTTTGACGGTAGCTCAATCTCCAGGTCAATGCCGAACCGACTTTGGTAGAAACATCAGGTGCTCGCAGGCTGCTAGATTTCCGGTTGGCCGAGACGCTGTACAAAGGCCTGATGCTCCGGTGCGGCAATCCCCTGCTGCGCTGTCGCTAACACCGTTTGCATCTGTCCCTGCTGCAGAGCTGCCACTGCCAGCCACAGCCCTGGAAAAACTCGGCTCTTGATAACACCTGCTGCATCCGGTTCAGCCAGCCCATAGTTGCCTTCTTCTAAATAAAACCAGTTCAGCTTATTCTCAAATGCCTGCCAGACAATATATTCCTGCACACCATTGCGGCGATAGGCATTTTTTTTGGCATAGAGATCGATTGCTACGCTGCTGGCCGCAATTTCAACCACTAGCTCTGGTGGTCCTTCAATGTAGTCATCTGACGTCAGTTTGGCTTGTCCCCCCGCAATCAGTAACACTCCATCCGGCTGAAACTCGTTATCTAAGTCCAATCGCACCGTCGGCTCAATTCCCAATTCAACACCCGGCGTAAATGCTTGATAGAGTCCCAGCCAGGTAATTAGAAACCCATGAGGCTTGGCATGACTTCTAAAACGCAGCGCAGCAGGCGGCATGTAAACAGTTCCTTCAATTAATTCAGCTTGAACGTCAGTATGAGCATAACGCCGCTCAAATTCATGCCGCGTTAGGCGATCGCCGTTCGTCAAGGGCGGCACTGATGAGGATGGTGACTGAACTGGACGATTAACCATAAGACTTCTCTACAGCTTGAGCAGCAAGCTCACGTCTCTTGCCTATTTATAGGGTAATACTCGCTTTGAGCTGCAACACGATGCGCTTTTCCTCAGTGTCAGCCGATCGTCACTGTCCTCGTCCCCCTGACTTCTGCGCGTCTCCCAGACTAACAATATCCTCTCCCCGCCTATATTTCAGAACTTCTCAGCCCGATACGCTTCATGACGATTTCGGCGATCGCTTGCGGATTTTTTCTATAAGCAGTGGTGCAACCCTTAAGTACTGAACAGAGGAAGCGGGCGAGATGAAACTATCGAGACGCGATGCACTGAAGCTGGGTTTAGCCACAGGAGGCGCTTGGCTAGGAACAGCTCAGAGCGCTGAAGCCGCGACAAAATGTCCACCTCAGAGACACCACGGCTCTCCCTTGGACTCTCCTATTCCGGAGACAGATTTCCACAGTCCTTGGATTGAGCCATTTCAGAGACGCTTTCAAACGCCGCCAGAACTGAGGCCGGTTCGTAGTGATGAGCGGGGCGATCGCCCCACCGACTATTACGAGATTACGCTACAAAAAGCTCAGGTCAATATTCTGGCCGATCGCCCCACCGAAGTCTGGAGCTATAACGGCGTTGTTCCTGGCCCCACAATTCGGCAGCGGGGCGGCATTGAGCCGGAAGATCAGGGGCGGCAGTCGGTAGTGCGATTTATTAACCAGATAGGCCAAGACGATGAAGGTCAAGACTTTAAAACCGTTACTCATCTACATGGCATGGCCTCTCTGCCTCAGTATGACGGCTATGCCGAGGATTTAATTCCGCCTGACCACTTCAAAGATTACATCTACCCTAACGATCGCGCCGCCACGATCTGGTACCACGATCATGCCGTAGAGCAAACCTCCCGCAACGTCTACAAGGGTTTAGCAGGCATGTATATTGTCGAGGACGAATACGAGCGGCGATTGAATTTGCCTGCAGGTGACTACGACGTGCCGCTAATTCTGCAGGATGTACGTTTAGACGAAAACGGTAAGCTCCTCTTCAACGATCGGGCTCGACGTAGCCTCTACGGAGACATTACTTTAGTCAATGGTGTCCCCTGGCCCTACATGCCGGTTGAGCGGCGCAAGTATCGCTTCCGGGTATTGAACGCCTCGGTATCAAGGGCCTATCAGCTCGTACTCAGCCTTGATTCTCAGCGTCAAACCCTGGGTGAAACGCTCTCGATGATTGCCACCGATGCCGGACTGCTGGGTGCTCCCGTACCCTTAACGCCAACGCGGCGATCGCCCTTCAAGACTCTACGAATTTTCCCGGCGGAGCGCTATGAATTTGTGATTGATTTTTCGGCCTATGAGCCAGACACGTCGGTTTATCTGCGCAGTCCGGCCCTAGACACCAACATTGACTCCAGCGGGCGATCGCAGGTCTTGATGCGCTTTGACGTGATGGCGGGCAGTCCAAATGACTCTAGCGATTTACCCCAGGTTCTACGTCCGGTCGAGTCAATCTTAGAACGAGCAGAACGCGAAGGCCGTCCGGTGCGCACCCGCACATTCCGCTTTGGCCGCAGCTCAACCCAGTGGCTGATTAATAACAAAGTCTGGAATCCCTATCGCGTTGATGCCAACCCAGAACCCGGTGATATCGAAATTTGGGAACTCACTAATGTGGGTAGCGGCTGGACTCATCCGGTGCATATTCACCTAGTAGACTGGCAAATCATCGATCGCAACGGCATTCAGCCCCCAGAACATGAACGAGGCTGGAAGGATGTCTTCGCCATTCATGAGTTTGAAACGGTACGAGTCGCAGCCCAGTTTGGTACCCGCAATGGTGACTATATCAAGGGCAAGTTTATGATGCACTGCCACAATCTGGTGCATGAAGACCATGACATGATGACCCAGTTTGAAGTCGGTCAGGGTGGACCTAGCCCTTGCTCGGAACCTGCTCTGCCCATTTCAGAGATGCGTCCGCTGTAGTAAGTGGTTAAAGATGAATTAAGCTTTCGGCTGGAAGCAGAGTCTCCAGTGAGAGAAAACTGCTGCGATCGCCAAGAGTCTTGCAGGCTACAATCACCGTCCCATTTGGCGCTTAAGGTCTTCTAATTCTTCTTCCGTTTCCCAGCGCTGGAAGGTTTCTTCTAGCGGATCAACGGGGCGATCAAAAGTGGTGTAAGGGCTTTGATTCCAGCCTTTATTCCCCCAAGCAGCAGCAGCCGGATCTTTGGCGGCGGTGGCAGTCGTCTTGGCTCGCTGAGCAGCGCGATCGGCTTCAGCCTGGGCAATTTTCACCTTTAGCTCTCGCCGTTTCTCATGTACCTGTCGCTGCAGTTCACGGGTCTGTTCAATCCGCTCTTTGGTGCCCTTCATCTGCCCCCAGAGATGATTTCCCTGGCGCAATAGGGAGGCCTCCCGCTCCTGGGCAGCGCGGCCTAGATCTTGGCGATTGGCTGATTCTGCTTTCTTGACCCGTTCGTGCCAGCGCTGAATTTCCTGGGCCGTCGAGAGAATACTGTCTTCTAGCTGCTTCTCGCGCCGCTTCAGATCGCCCAGTAAATTGATCGCGTCTTCTTCCTGCCCACGGAGCTGCTCTTCCAGCGCCATCAGCTCTAAGTGGGGATGCGCTCGCAGAAACTCATCCAGCCGCGTTTCTAAAAATCGGCTGAGATCTTCAAATAGACCCATGCTGCATTCCTGAAATTAAAATTTTTGCCCTACGAGTACCGAGCGCACATCCCCATTGCGACGGATTACCGCCTCTTGATTGGCTATAGACACTAGGGTCCAACCGCTAGAGCCAATGGGCTGCCCCAGATAAACGCGCTGGGGTGCTCCGTCTATTTCAAATAAAGCAGCAGAGCGATCGCCCAGTTCTAAAATTCCGACGAGCAGATGGGTCACGACTGGAGCGGCGGCTGTCTGAGTGGGCTGGGGCAGCCTAGCGGCTGGCGACGCGGGAGCTGGCGGCGCAGTGGGGGAAGCGGGGGCTGCTGGCGCTGGCCGCGGTGGCAAAGGGGTTACTGTGGGTGCCGTCGCCAAGGTCTGGGGTGGTTGATAAACCGGCACGTAGACCCGCTCGATTACGCTAGGCCGGGGCGAGGTGGCAGCACTACCAGGTAGGGGAGGCAGCGTCCCTGCCGGTGGCGGTGGCGTCAGGGCGACTGGGGGAAGCTGAGCCGCATTGGGGGCTGTGGCGACCTGAGCCTGCTGCTGCTCAATCACGTTGAGCGATCGCTCTAAATACTCTAAATACTGGCGATCGGCTTCTGCTTGCAGTTCAGCAGGGGTCAGCTCTAGTTCAGGCGCGACAGTGCCCTGGCGGCTGCGGTATTGGCTATCTACCAGCCACAACAGCAGGGTAAACACCAGAGACATGCAGGCCGCGCCCAAAAAGAAGCGATCGAAAGGGCGACCAAACCAGCGGCGAGGTGGAGCGGCTTCAGCGGAGGCAGCCGCTACAGGAGGTGACAGCGCTGAGAAAGCCAAAGTCGGGGGAGCGGGCTTTAGGCCAGCACCAATCGGCACAATAGCGCCTGAAAAAGCTTCATTGGCGTAGGTCGTTTCTGCATCCGGCTCAGCATAGTCATCCGCTAGCTCAGTTTCTCCCTCCAAAATGCGATCGACATCACCAAAGAGATCGCCCATCAGATCGTCGGCATAGGCATCGACCAGATTAGCCGCATCCATCTCACCCATCGCCGCCGAGGGGGGCATTTCTGGAGTATCTAAGGTAGGAGCCTTGGAGCTATCGCGCTGAGTCATCGTCATCCGTATTCCTGCGTTGCAATTGGAGCGTTCGGGCACCCGCTAGGTGTTTGCCTAGAACTTAGCAAGATATCTAGCCCAGCGAAATATTCGCAATGAATTGTTAAGTAAGTTATCAGTTCCTCGCAGAATCGACAATGCGTATTCAGACAAAATCATCGATCTACTGATTCCTGGACCCGATAGCTCACCCGCTAGCTCATTTTATGAGCTTTAGCCTATCAGTATAAGGGCCTTAGCTGAATCTATGAGTTGCCTTGATGGTTTAGTCGCTGCTGGCAGCGATCTAGATAAAGCTGCGCAATCTGATCGGCAGGGTTTTGATGGAGACAGGACTCAAATCCCTGGGCCGCTGTCTGCCAGTTTGCTTCAGCATATTGCACTAGAGACTGTTCAAATAAACTGCGCGTCGCGTTTTTTGCCTGCAAGACCTGAATAGGGTCGGCATCGAAAACTTCATACACGCTCAGGGCTGAGACTCTGCCGCGCACGGTAGTATGACCCACCAGTCGCAGAGCATAGCGATTGGGGTCGTCTAGCTGCATGAAGGTGTGCTGCGAAATGAGCAGCGCTGCCCCATATTCTTTGGTTAACTGTTCGATCCGCGAGGCGACATTGACCGCATCGCTAATCACGGTACTGTCCATGCGGCTGTTACCACCGACTGTACCTAGCATCAGCGTACCTGTGTTGATGCCAATGCCTAAGCGAATGGAGGGCTGGTTTCTCAGGCGCTGCCGCTGGTTGAAGTCGGCTAAAATTCGCAGCATCGTGATGGCGGCTCGCAGCGCATTGTCAGCCGTGCCGTCAAACAGGGCCATGATGGCGTCGCCGATGTACTTATCGACGAAGCCACCATGCTCGGCGATCGCTGGTTCCATGCGTGAGAGAAACGTATTAATAAAGCGAAAGTTTTCCGCCGGCGTCATCTGCTCAGAAATGGCCGTAAACGCCCGAATATCGGCGAAGAGTACCGACATTTCTCGCTGCACCTGATCTCCTAGCTTGACATCGACGATGCTGCGCTTGTTGAGCAATTGCAAAAACTGCCGGGGAATAAAGCGCTCATAGGCCTGGTTTAGCGCCGTTAAATTCTGATTGAGAATAGCCAGATCTTGGTTGAGCTTTTTTTGCTGGCGGTAGAGCAAAGCATTTTCGATTGAAATGGCGGCCTGAGCCGCTAGCAGATTGAGGGTTTCTAAGCGATCGAAGGTGAAGGCATCTGTGGCTAAGTTATTTTCTAAATAAATGACGCCGCTGAGCCGTCCCCGATAGGCCAAAGGGGCACACAAAACTGACTGGGGCTGCCGCTGCTGAATATAGACATCGCTGGCAAAGCGGCTATCAGAGGCGGCATCGCTGAGAACCACGCTCTCCTGGGTGCGAATGACATAGTTGATGACGGCGATCGCCAAGCGCGATCGCGCCCGCTCATCTGTGAGAGCAATTGACTGCAGCACCTGAACCTGAGATGAGTTGACCTGGCCCTCCGCCTGAATCGTCCAGTCATCCTCCTGATGCAAAATCAGGTAGCCCACTTCTGCCCCGGCATTTTCAATCAGAATTCGCATCAGACGCGCTAGCAAACTGTCTAAGACAATCTCCTCAGCAATCGTTTGCGAAGCTTTGACAATAGAAACCATGTCTAACGACAGGCTCTTGCTGCTGGAAGAGGTAGTAGTGGTGGTAAAGCCGTTAGAAGAGAGCGATCGCGGTTCTGGCGCAGACTGGCTCAGCCACATCGGGTAGCGCTGTTCCAAATCGGTCAGCTTAGCCTTAGCATCCCAGCGAAGATAGGCGTAGAAAGCGTCTAGCAGATAGGCTCTGGCAATGCGGTCATGCTTGAGGCTGAGATAGAATTCGCCAGTCAGCTCACAAGCAAGCGCTTCCTCCTGCAGATAGGCGGCTCTTTTGGCACCCTCGATAGCCACATCGTACAGCGCCATTGCCCGCTGTACCTCGCCCCTCACCTTGGCCAGTTCAGCAGCAACGAGGTCATATTTATGCTGGTAGTTTATCGGCGCATAGCTAGCCCAGTGGCTGAGCTTCGTCTGATTTGCCACCACTTGGCCGAGCCAGTCCCCATGCTCCCGATCCATCTCAGCCGACAGCAGCGCCAACCGCGTCAGTGAGTCATAGAAATACAGCAGCGCTACTTCAACAGCGGCAGGCACGCCCATGACATAGCTGGCTGCCGCCTCGGCATGTTCTAGAGCTGCTTCGTATTGCTTAAACCCATAGTGCAATATGAGCTGGTGCAAATGCAGTTCATAGAAGCCCAAAATATTGCCTGTAGCCCCATACTGACTGAGGCAGGCCGCTTCATCGTAGTAAGCACCGACTAAGCGTACCGGATTAGCGCTCTTGCCCCGCCAATTCGCCACCACTTGAGCCTGTAGCTGAATTAGATTGAGCTGGGCCTCTTGCTTTAGGCGCTTTACAGCCGCGCAGGCATTTTCTAACCGGGCCTCCAGCTCGTTTAGCCGTTCACCCGTCAGGTAGGAAAAATGGACAACGCGCCAGTAACCCCAGGTGGCATATTCCAAATCACCTGCCTCTAGGCCGGTATCAATGCTAGAGCGCAGATTGGGCAGACTTTCCCGCAGATGAAACTTCCAGGGATTGATGAAGTTAGCCACCATAAAGGTAATTTTGGCGGATAGCTCCTTTGACGGAAACTGAGCCAGCAAGTCTAAAACAACCTGCCCTAATTGATAGCCAGCTTCAATCTGATTGAGCAGGCCGCACAGCAGTAAACCGTAGTTGGAATAGGCTAAAACAGACTGCGGCGCATTACCATACTCAACCGAGAGCTGCATAATTTGGGTCTGGAGTAGGGCAAATAACTGGGGGTTGGTAACGTAGGCCGCTGCTGAAATCGCGCCCAAAATTTGAGTGGCTGCCAGAGCGCGGGGTTCACTCATCCGGGGCAGCCGCCCTAGTCGCTGAATGGTTTGGCAGGCAATTAGCTCAGCCGTCGCCATCAGAGCCTGCCCTGTCTGAGCTTCGGTCGGCGTTTCTGGCAGATTGATGTGCAGCAGCTTCAGGGTAGATAAGCCCAGCTGCACAGCTTCTACAAGCTGCTTTTGAGCAATTAAAACCCGAATTTGAATTTCATAGGCTTTGACGCGGTCAATCAGCGTCACCCCATGCGTTAAAACTCGCTGTATCCAATCCTGGCTATCGGCTAGAGCGCCTACAAAATAGGCGGTTTCTGCCGCTTCTATATGCAGCTCTAGGGCCAGAGTGTAATGGCTTTGCCAAAGGGTTTCTCCCAGTAGCTCAATTCCGACTTGCGCATAGCGACGGGCAGATTCAAAAGCAGCAGCTCGTTTAGCTTTGTGGTTAGCGGCTAGGTTGAGCTGAGCTAGCGTCAGACGCTCCGCTAGGTCGGCAATGGCGGCGGAGCCGATATTGAGCTGATTGACAATATCAAATATTTTCTCCTGTTGCTTGCAGGGAGATGTCTGCTGCAGTAGCAGACGGCCAATTTTAAGATGAGTTTCCTGTTGCTGCTGCGCTGAGAGCAATTGGTAAACAGTCTGATGGACTCGGTCGTGGAGAAAGCGATATTCCCAAATCGTCTCTTCGAGCGCAAACTGTTCTAAATCTTCTTCTTCTAGAGCTAGAGAACGCTGATATTCACCGCTGAGCGGCAAGACCAGTCCCTGCTGTAGGCTGGGCCAGAGATTTTGGGCCAGCGTCAGGGGCGATTGCTGACAAATGAGTGCCAACGTTGATAGGTCAAACTGATTCCCCAGGCAAGCGGCTAGCTTCAGCACTGTTTGAGTCGCCGCCGGCAGGCGTTCAATGTTGGCCGCCAGCAGATCGGCAACGCTTAAATCGACTTGGCCTAAAGCTCTGATGTCTCTAATATTCCACTGCCACCGCCCTTGGGCAAAGTCAAATTTGAGGTGCTGTTGCTGGGCCAGGGATTGCAAGAGCTGTCTCAAAAAAAAGGGATTTCCCTGGGTTTGAGCGCAAAGCTGGGCGGCTAGGGGCTGGATTTCGGTGGGCGTATTATTTACAAACGTATCGGCTAGCAAATTGGCGATCTGGGGGGAAAGTAATGGGCCGACTTCAAGCTGATGAATCGAGCCGCCCTGCTGCTGGATAGTTGCGATCGCCTCTCGCAGTGGATGTCCCGCCTCAACTTCATGACTGCGATAGGCTCCCATCAGCAACAGGCGTCCAGGCTGCAGCGTCGTTGCCAAGAGCTGTAGCAGATTGAGTGAGGTCGCATCCGCCCACTGTAAATCGTCAATAAACAGCACTAGCGGCTGGCTGCCCTGGGTAAACGCCTGGACAAACTCTATGAAGACCTGGTTGAAGCGGGTCTGGGCCTCAACGGGGCTGAGTTCTGGCACGGGCGCTTGGGGGCCGATAATCAGCTCCACATCCGGAATGACATCAATAATCACCTGGGCCTGTTCACCCAGCATTGACAATAGCTGCGCCTGCCAGTGGGAAAGCTGATAAATATCTTCGGCTAAAAGCTGCGCTACCAGTTCTTGAAAAGCCTGCCGAAAAGGGGCATAAGGCATATTGCGCTGCAGCGGATCGCACTTGCCAGCAATAAAATAGCCCCGCTGCTGTGTCACTGGCTTGTAGATTTCGTTCACCAAAGCAGACTTGCCAATGCCAGAGTAGCCAGAGACCAGAACGAGTTCCGCCTGCTGGGTCGTCTGAGTGATGCGATCGAAAGCGGCCAGTAAGGTTTGCACCTCAGCTTCACGACCATAGAGCTTTTGAGAAATTTGCAGCTTGCCAGAGTAGTCCTGCTGCCCCAAAGTAAAAAGCTCTATTTGACCTGTCTGTTGCCAATCTGTTAGACAGCGCTCTAGATCGGCTTTCAAACCAAAAGCATTTTGGTAGCGATTTTCTGCGGTTTTCGCCAGCAGCTTTAAGATAATTGCTGCCACAGTTGGCGGAACCTCAGCCCGTAGCTCGTGAGGCGGCAGCGGCGTTTTGGCAATATGAGCATGAACAATTTCCATTGGATCGCGGGCATCAAACGGCAACTGTCCGGTGAGAATTTCATAAAAGCTGACACCTAGGGAATAGAGATCGGTGCGATAGTCGATGGAGCGGTTCATGCGCCCGGTTTGTTCCGGTGACATATAGGCCAGCGTGCCCTGAAACTCGCGGGGACTGCTGTGAGCCTGAGTTTCCTGAGACAGCAGTGAAGAAATGCCAAAGTCAGTAATTTTGACCGTCTTCGCCGAAATATCGAAAATAATATTGGCTGGCTTGATATCTTTGTGAATGATGCCCTGCTGATGGAGCTGCCCCAAGATGTCCGCTAGCTGAATGGCAATCTCCAAAAATTCGGCCAGCGTAAACCGCTGACGCTGCATCACCTGTCGCAGCGATTCATGACCGAACGCTTCTAGGATTAGGGCTAGGCCATTGTGATATTTTTCCAGGGTATAGGACTTGACAACACCGGCGATCGCTAGCGAATTAGTTAGCTGATATTCGTGCCGCAGCTTGGCAATATCCTGCAGTTGGGGATACTGAGCCTTAAGCACTTTAGCCACAATCGGCTGCTGATCGGCCTGGCGCAGCCCTCGGTAAACGTCAATCCGAGTTCCACGATTGATAATCTCTGAAATATCGTAGCCCGGCAGCACAATCATGAAGGTACTTAGAAGAGGGCGCTAGAGACTAATTGAATTGAAGCGTGACCTGGGCAAAAAAGCTGTAGCTTTTGTCATCGGCTACACAGACAAAAGAGCCAAGACCGAGAGCCAATCACCGCAACATTTGGATAAATGCCCACCCTGAATTAAGCCGTTACTATTTTTGACAAACTACAGCTTCGATCAATATTTACGCATATTTTCCAAACATCCAGGAGTCCCATTCACCAATAATTTGTTTTCCGTAACTCAAATTGAATTGCTGCTTCAGGATAGCTCTGGCTGCTTGCATACTAGACATAACAGTTGCTTCAATACAGCTAGCGTTATAGCCATTGTTGATCCAGTCACCGGCCAAATAGAGATTGCTAAAGCCGGATTCATCGGCTTTTAACCGCTGCGCCAGCGTTCCTGGTAAAGAGAGCACATAGCGCTCCGTAGGGAAGATGTTGATTCGCCAGTATTGAGACTGAAAGCGTTCGGCTAAGCCTTTCCCGTCATCTAGATCGACCAGCAGGTTGGCCTCCAGGGATCGCGGCTCGCCAGCAGCGGTTGCCAGGGGCCACAGGTAGCCAATATCGTTGGTCAAGAAGTGGAGCGATCGCGCATCGACTGTCGCCTGAGCCTGAGCCGGAAAATCATAGTCCTCAGCAGGGGGAATCCCCGGATCGGCAATAACCCCCGTGAAGTAGGCAATAGAGTGCGGATAGTGGGCCGCTGGCCAGTTTTCTTTCGGCAGCAGATCGCTCATGTCGGCGTAGGTATCCAGCGGCTCCACATAGGCACCAACAACCGGACTCGCCAGCGGCCAGCCAAGCTGCGGCAGCGTCGATTTTAGCCAGAGCTGTCCCCCTTGGGTCGGCACAGTTTTGGCTTGGGTGTCTGCAAGCAAAGTTTTCCAGCTCGAACTAGCGGCAACCAGTTCCTGACAGATATCCGGCAGCGCCGCCAGCGAAATGCCTAGCAGCACTAGATCAAAGTCTTGGCCCGCTTCTAGCTCAACCGGCGTTTCTCGCTGTTTCCAAGGTGACCAGTAGGACTCTAGGTTAATGCCTTGCTGCTTTAGTTCTTCCCCTTCAACCAGCTGCTCGTAGTGCGGCTCGCTGGGCCAGCACCGCATACCCTTGACCGAGATCAGCGGTTCATAACCGCGATCGGGATGCTTGAGCTGTGCCTGACGGCCCAGTGAAATACGGGCGATCGCCGTCTTTTCTGCATTTAGATGCAAATGCCGCACTCGCTGGAAAAACTCAAACTTGACGCCCCGCCGCTGCAGCACCGTATAGAGCGGCGTGAAGACGACATCTCCCATGCCCCCCTGCATCTTCCACATCACCGCCCCGTTGTACTGAAAGATGACGGTAATCAGAATGCGCACTGCCACCCCAGCCGCCAGTCGCGGCTGGGTAATATCGCCGCCGGGAAAGGCATAGACCAAGTCATAGAGTACACGAATAAAGGCCGACTGCAAGCTGCTAGGGCGCAGGCCGTGATGCAGCAGCCATTCTCGGTAATCAAGGTGGTCGATCGCTGCCAGGGAACCGTGATAGACAATGCCGTCAGCCAGCAGTCCCCGTAGATTGGCTAAAGCTATATCAATCAGGGCAA
The DNA here is from genome assembly GCF_030405905.1 of Sphaerothrix gracilis Ecp01. NCBI lineage: Bacteria > Bacillati > Cyanobacteriota > Cyanophyceae > Nodosilineales > Nodosilineaceae > Sphaerothrix > Sphaerothrix gracilis. The sequence continues at coordinate 145,331 of NZ_JASATW010000011.1, read as the reverse complement.
TGCGCCAGTGGCCTTCGTGTATCTGATCTGAATCGGTAGCGCAGCGGAGACTAAAGCGATCGCCAAAGCGCTCCAATAGCTGAACTAGCAGGCTGTGGTGTTCGCGGCGGTGAAAGCTGGGATTTTCCGGCAGGGCCTCGGCTAGCTGCAGCGCTAGATGCAGAAACGTCCCTTCTGCGCCAACACCCCAATGCTTCAGCGTTTTATCTATCCTTTCTGCAGCACTGCTGAGCCAAGCCTGCCACCGCTGAGGCTCCTGCAGCAGCGATCGCAGCAGCTGCTCTGGCAAATGCAAAAACACGCCGTCAAAAGCCAGCTCTAAAACTTCGCGGCCAATCTCAAACTGCTCAATTAGGGTTTCGAGAAACGGTGGGGTAGCTGTTTCAGGCGTTTGGGGCGATCGCTGAATTTGGCGGTACTCGACAAATAGCTGCAGCACAAAGCGAATGGTAGTGCAAAAATGCTGCCACAGCGAAAAGTTGCCGCCCCCGGTCCAGGGCCGCAGATTATTAGGTGGAAAATTTAGCGCGATCGGCTGCCACTGGGCGTTGACATATTCCTGCAGCACAATTAAATCGTGGGGCTTAAAGGCATCTTCAACCGTCGCCAATGGCCCGTTGCCGCCCATCTCGGCATAGCACTGCTGCAGGATGCGGAAGGCATTTTCATAAAAGCCGAAAAAGATATGCAGGCCGTGTTCTTCAATCCGATAGGTGGGTTCAGGCGCATCGGCATGGGTCTGCAAATTGCGACCGCTAGCGCCTTTGCCGCCTAGCCGCCAGCCCATTTGATAAACCGTGATCTCGTAGAGGCTGTCCCAGCCAGGCTGGCTTGTCAGCTCATAAGCAGTGGTCAAAGAAGCCATGCCGCCGCCGAGAATGGCGATTTTTTGGCGCGGAGGAAGTTCAGACATATTTTTTCTTGGGGGGCTAATTAGCTATGTCCTCAGTGCCGATGCGGTTCTTTTCGGCAAAAACTGGCCAAAACGGGATAAATTCCATATCGCCTAACTTGGCCGGGCCTCAAGCCTTTAGCGGGCCTGCCAGATAATCTTGCCGTTCTGCAGGCGAAAGTCGAAATCTAGCCAGAAAGCAAATTTGACAGGTATTAGGGCAGGCCCGTGAGGTTGCAGGCTGCCTGCCTGTGCGGTGAGTCCAAGTTCCTGCACCAGCGGATGGCTAGCAAACTGCCCGATTTCGACCTCAAACTTGTAGCCCAGCTGTTCTGTGCCCAGCAGCCCGCCAGCGTGTAAGGCCGTTAGCTGTGCTGGCGTTTCTACAATGGCCTGATAGCAAGCGCGATCGCCTACAACGGCATCCCGAAACTGCTTTAGCAGCACAAAGGGCACCTCCTCTTTCAGCAAATAGTCAGCTAGATTAAACGGCAGCTCCCAGCCGGGTACATCGACAGGATGCTGACCGCCCAACAGCAGTTCGGCCAAATGGCTGCCTGCCTCCACAGCACTCTGCCAGTGCCTGACGGGTTTAGCCATCTCAGCGGCTTTGACTTCGATCAGCGTTTCCCAGCGGGCTGGAGTTTGGGCCGATAGAGTCTGCCAGGTTAGTGCCTGCAGGTGAGCTGGCTCAGTCAGATGGTTCGGATCGGGGAGCTTAAATTTGCCTAATTCTTTAGGAAAGCCGCAGACTTCTCGGCCAGAGGCAATAATCGGCTCATTGCTGGCAAACATGTAGGGGATAAACCAGGCCAAGCGCTCTGCCTGAAAGACGGGGCCATATTTCTTCCCTGCCAGGGTCAAAACCCAAATCGCTACTTCTTGCTCAGACAGATATCCTCGGTTGGCATCTGGCAGATTGACTGAGCTGACATGTCCCATCTGCTGAAAGCTAACTACAACGTAGGGAATCGCCGCCTGATAATACACCGCTCCGTCAGCAGGCTGATTCAGAAAGCGATCGCAGAGCGTTTGCAGCCTTGCCAATGACCCCTCCAAGACAAAGCCAAAAAGTTGGGTATTTTTCAGGTCGTAGGGCGACAAAAATGTTTGCTCGCTGGGACGGGTAATGAATTTGGGTAAAGCCTGAGCGCCACAAGCCTCTTTCCCCAGATGGGGCCAGCGCTGCTCCCAAGCGTGAGCAACTGAGGCACCTTCTGCCCTCAAATCCTCAAAAAAGCTGGCGGGACGCTGCTGGAGTTGCTGCCAGTCTTGACTAAGCTGCTGAGGCTGCTGGGGCAAACGTGCCATACGCTGCAGCGCTCCCAAGGCTGCATACCAGCCAGCCTGAAGCGGATCGGCAGAGGAAGAATACATCATTAGCTGCAACCCAAAAAGGATGACGCTATTCTATGGCGGTTTCAGGATAGCTATGCCTTTTCTAAGACAGATTTTGGGATTGGCTCAGTTAACATTAGGTAAAGAATTTTAAAAAATTGCGGATTCAGCCTGTGGAAAACTAATTCTTCTCTGTGGAAAAACTGTGGAAAGTTAGGGGATAAATCAGACTCTATAGTGGAAAAAAACTGAGGATCCACAAGGCTTGTGGAAAACCTGTTTTGTTTTCCACAAGTTTTCCACAGGCCCGCGATCGCTTAAAGCATTTCTGTATGGACGATCCCCCATCTTTTCCACATTTTCCACAGCCCCTACTACTACTATTTTTAAAAAGCTTTTAAACCAGGAGAAGATCTTAAGGCTGAGGAAACTTTTCAGATTGAACTTCTAGCCAGGGGTGTTACGATTGGCATCCAGCCCTTAGAATCCTGAGTAAGCTGCCTGGTTCGCTAGATTAAACGCCTTGAAACCCCACAAAATCCATGAAGTTCGTTTGTTCTCAGAGCGAATTAAATACCCATCTTTCCCTAGTCAGTCGGGCCGTGCCTTCTCGCCCTAGTAAGCCCATTTTAGGCAATGTTTTGCTCAAGGCTGATGCAGAAACTCAGCAGGTCGCGCTGACGGGATTTGATGAAAGTTTGGGCATACAAACCTGCTTTGCCGCTCAGGTGGAACGCTCAGGTCGCCTAACTTTGCCAGCCAAGCTGCTGGGGGATATTGTTTCTCGTCTGCCCAATGAAGACCTTGTTTTAGAAGAAACTGAAGCCGAAACGGTGATCACGCTGACCTGCGCTTCCGGACACTACCAGGTGCGGGGACTGAGTGCCGATGAATACCCCAATTTGCCTGAGGTAGAAGCGGGGCAGGCGACAGAACTTTCGCCGGAAGTATTGCTGGAAGGGCTGCGGGGTGCCCTCTTTGCGGCCAGCACTGACGAGACAAAACAGGTCCTGACCGGCGTACACCTGCTTAGCGAAACAGCAGCGCTGGAGTTTGCCGCCACAGATGGGCACCGTCTTGCGGTAGTCCAGACGACTGAGCCGCCTGTAGAAAAGGCTGTCGAGGAAACGGCCATCGAAGTGACCGTACCCGGCAAAGCACTGCGCGAACTGGAGCGAGTCTTGCAGATGCATCAGGGCAGCGAGGCCATTGCGCTTCGGTTTGATCCAACCCAGGTGATTTTTGAGCTAGGCCAGCAGCGAATCACCACCCGCCTGCTCGAAGGCCAATATCCCAACTATCGCCAACTGATTCCTCGCCAGTTCTCCCGCCAGATGACGGTCGATCGCAAGCTGTTTGTCTTGGCCCTAGAGCGCATCGCCGTACTGGCCGACCAAAAGAACAACATTGTCAAACTAAGTCTCGACAACGAGGAGCAGGCGATCGCTCTGACGGTAGAAGCTCAGGAAGTCGGTAGCGGTCGCGAAAACGTGGCGGCCCAAATTACCGGCGACAGCATAGACATTGCTTTTAACGTGCGGTATCTGCTCGATGGCCTCAAAGTCTTAAATACTTCAGAAGTGCAGCTTCAGTGCAACAGCGCGACCAGCCCTGCTGTCCTGTCTCCTCTGGGCGGCTCTAAGATGACTTATCTGGTTATGCCCGTGCAGATTCGCGGCTGATAGGCGGGAAAAATAGAGGGTGATACCAGTCTGTACCCTGACAGAGCGATCGCGTTAAGTTAGGGGAGAGGCCAGCCAGCCTTTTAGCGACTGGGTTGGCGCTGATTGATGTCACACCTTAGGAGACTTTTCATGGATCTTGCTTTTGCCGCCGTTGTTTTTGGCACTGTCTTGGTTTTGTTTACCCGCGACGTTTTTAACAAATAGGCGCGATCGCCTCCAGCTTTAATCTCGCTCACGCAAAAACAAGCTAATTTCCACAACAGCACTATCTGCTTTCACTACAGGAGAGCAGCTTGTTTTTTGTTGATTACCGCTACGCTTGCCGTAGATAGGGTGGCAGACTACGCGCTCTGAGTTTTAGTGCCGTAAAAATCGATGCGATAGTCCGTAATGGTAACGCCCGTTTGGGCCTCGATTTGACGAATAACCTCTGCCGGCAGCTCCACGTGGATGTCAATAATTTGGTTTGTGTCCAAACAGTTGACATGGCTGTGGGAATCGCTGATGTTGCCATAAAGACGACCATCAGAGCGCTCTAAACATTCAATAATGCCCTGCTCTGATAGCGCTTCTAAGTTTTGATAAACGGACGTGTGCCCAATTTCCCGGCCCTGGCGATTAAGACAGTCATAGATTTCGCGGGCTGAAAGATGTTCTTGGGCCTGCCAAAGCAGCTCTAAGATATAGCGCCGCTGACGGCTCAGGCGCATTCCTAACTCCTGGCAGCGCTCCAGCGCGTCGTCTAAAGATCGAAGTGGCTTGTTAGTGTTTGCTTTACTTGGCATTGATGTCATACTCCAATCCCCTTGAGAAAACGGCTGATAACCCCAAGCTTGTTTCCCGCTCCAAATTCTATCGTGGCTGAATTCTGAAAGTAACGACAGGGCTAATCTAGCCCGCTGGATGCCGCTTATGAGAAGGGAAGTTGGCTCAGGCTCGACTATGATAGAGTCACTAATCCATCGTAAACAGATACAATCAGCGACTGGCTCAGCACTTTCCTAAAACATAGTCAGTACCACTTTAGCTTAGAGTTAGCCTTGCTGTCCATAATCCCGAATTTACGCCAGCTTGCGCCTGTCGCCTTTACTGCTCTACCCACCGTGGGATGTACTGCCAAGCCTGTTTAAGCTGGGTTTTGTGCTGCTGATAGTCTGCCATTTGCTGCGCTACTAGACTCCAGAAGGCCGGGGAGTGATTCATCTGCCGGGTATGGCAAAGCTCGTGAACTAGCACGTAGTCTACTAGGGACGGCGGCAGAAACAAGAGCTTGTAGTTAAGGCTGATGTGCTGCTGGCTAGAGCAACTGCCCCAGCGTGTTTTCTGGCCCCGAATAGCAACTTGTCTATAGGGCAGCCCCGCCATTCGACTCCGGCGCTGCAGCCAGCGCGGCAAAATCTGCTGGGCTTTACGCTGCAGCCAGCGCCGTAAAGCTTCCTGACAGATTGCGGTTTCTGCTACGGGACCCGTGACGGCTAGTCGCTGCGAGCTAAGCGTCTTGACCTGAAGCCGCTCGCTCTGGCTGGGCTGGTAGACAATATCCCAAATTTCGTCGAGCGATCGCAGCTGTATCTGGCTGGGTCTGGTTTCAGCTAGAGCCGCATCGGCTGACTGCCGCTGGGCTGCCAATCTAGCCAGGGTTTGCTCAATCCAGGTCTGCTTTTTCTCTAAAATTTCGGGGAGTCGCCGAGTATCAAACTGGCGGGGAACAACCACCTCTATCTGACCGTAAGGAGAGATTTTGATGGAGACATGTTTAGCCCTGGCGCTCGCTCGAATCTGGTAGGAATAGCTGCTCATAAACCGTTCGGGAAAATGCCCTAATAGCGGCAGTTATCATTCGCCACCGTAACCACCGCTGGTTACTTTACCGCGAAACACGATGTACTGATAGAGGTTGTAAAACAACATGACGGGAATCAGACCGCCGATAAAAATCAGCATAAAGACAAGCGCACTGGGATCGGCTGCGGCCTGATAAATCGTGATTTGGGTCGGAATAATATAGGGAAACACCACTAAGGCTAGCCCCACGAACGTCAGCAGAAACAACAGAATGGTCAAAACAAAGGGCCATCGTTCCTCTTGGCGATTGAGGCTGCGCAGCAGCAGCGTAATCAGTAAAACTCCCAGCAGGGGGATAGCGGCGAAGAGATAGACTTGGGGTGCCTGAAACAGGCGATCGCGGGCATAGTTGTAAAAGATGGGCGTTGCGATCGTAATCAAGATAGCGCCGACCAGCGTTGTGATAGCGGCTATTTTGGCGGTGCGGTAGTGGGTTTGCTGCAGTTCCCCTTCGGTTTTCCAAACCAGGTAGGTAGAGCCAATCAGTACGTATCCCTGAATCAGGGTCAGCGTTACCAGCACAGACGGCAGGTTCAACCATTCCCAAGTGCTGCCTACAAAATGGCCGGTCGCATCTACCGGAATGCCTGCCAGAACGCCGCCTAGGGCAAACCCCTGACCGACAGCCACGACGAAGCTACCTGCCCCAAAGGCCGTATTCCAAAAAAACTTGCGGTTGGACTGTTCCCGAAACTCAAAGGCAACGGCTCGAAAGATGATGCCGAACAGCATGATGAAAATAGGAATATACAGCGCGTTGAGAATAGTGCCGTAAGCCAGCGGAAACGCGCCGAATAGGCTGCCTCCCATCAGCACTAGCCAGGTTTCATTGGCATCCCAGACGTTGCTGAGGCTCGTCATCAAGATGCCGCGACGCTCTTCTGAGGAAGAAGTGAGCGAAAGAATGCCAACGCCCAGATCAAAGCCGTCAAGCATGACGTAGAGAAACAGAAAAAGGGCCAGAATGCCAAACCAGACTTGGGGTAAAAAGTAGCTGAGCGTATTCATAAATAAGCGAATCGATTACTGCTGGGCTTCGACAGGGCGTTCATCAGGCGTGAATTGACCGGGTTCAGTGTCCACAGCGGGTTTTTCCTCAACGCCTGGAATAGGCAAATCTAGGCGAGGGCCACGACGAATAATCCGGCTGCCAAAATAAAGCGCGGCGATGAACAAGACCGTATAGGTGGAAGCGAAGCCGATGAGGGTAGTCAGCACATCGCTAGGTGGCAGGCTAGAAACCGCATCAGCCGTACGGATTTGACCATACACGACCCACGGCTGACGACCTACACAGCGCACGATCCAGCCAGATTCTACAGCGATATAGCCCAGAGGAGCCGAGAAAATCCAGCCTCGTAATAGCCAGCGCTGCTGGGTGATATTTTCAGGTGAAAGCTGGCCTCGGAGCCACTGCAGGGTCGTTAGCAACATCAGACCCGCCAGGAAAAAACCGATGGCAATCATGGCCCGGAAGGAATAGTAAACCAGCCCAATCATGCCGGGGCGATCTTCAGGCGGAAATTCTTTCAGTCCCTGAACCGGCTCCGATAAATTGGGCTTCAGCTCCAAGATGTAGCCGAGGGCATTGGGCACTTTGATTTCCCAGTCGTTTTGCTCAGCCTGTTTGTTGGGCAGAGCAACTAAACTCCAATCAGCAGGCTGCCCGGCGGGCTGAGTTTCCCAAAGCGCCTCCATCGCTGCCATTTTGGTCGGCTGACGGTGATAGACCTGCTCGCCGCTGAGATGACCGACGTAGATTTGCAGGGGGGCAACAGCGATCGCGGTGGCAAGCGCGATTTTGAAAGCCTTGGTAAAAAATTCGGGCTGACGCTGATTGATGATATACCAGGCGCTGATGCCGCCAATAACAAATAGCGAAGTTTCTAGCGTTGCCAAAAACATATGGGCGACACTAACTGCCATGAACGGGTTAAGAATGGCCTGAAAGTAGTCGCTGACGATAAAAATGCCGTCTACAAACTGGCCGCCTGCCGGGGTTTGCATCCACGAGTTGGCAGTCAAAATCCAAAAGGTAGAGAGATTGGCGCCAAAGGCGACCAGAATAGTGGCTACGAAGTGAATGATCGGATTAACACGCTCCCAGCCAAACACCATGATGCCGAGAAAGGCGGCTTCTAGCATGAAGGCCCAGGAAGATTCAAAGCCAATAATGCTGCCAAAGAAGTTACCAACGGCTTCCGAAAAGGGGGCCCAGTTGGTGCCAAACTGAAAGCCCATAGGAATGCCGCTGGCGACACCAATACCAAAATTGAGAATATAGAGCTTAGACCAGAAGCGAGCGTGATAGTAGTAAACCGGATTGCGGGTTTTGAGCCACAGGGCCTCGACTAGAACTAAATAAATACCTAGCCCAGTCGTCAGGACAGGCCAAATCATGTGGAAGATGGCTGTCAGCGCGAACTGCATCCGCGAGAGTACAACCGTGTCGGATAAAAAAGACATAGGGAATTTTTATCGCTGAGGGCTAAAACCCGGCGGCAAGCGACCGCCAAGAATTTGAACGATTCTATGCTAACTAGAAAATTCTTTGCAGCGAGAGTTTTCCCTGGGTTTTGCGCGAAACCTGACAGAGCGCGATCGCCGCTGATATGTTAGAGCTGCAATTAACACCGGCCCTCAGGCCAGCGCAAAATTTGGGCTACCTGACGGCTTAGATCAACAGGATTAAAGGGCTTATAAATCACCCCGGCGACATCGAGTTGGGAAAACCGATTGCGATCGCTAGGGGTCCCTTTGGCCGTCAGTAAAATGACTGGAATGTAGCTGATTGAGGCTTCGGCTTTCAACGCCGCTAGAAACTCTAGGCCGCTGATATCTGGCATTGAAACATCTAGCAAAATAGCATCGGGCTGCTCTATTTTTGCCTGAGACAACCCCTCAGTGCTCGACTGAGCCGTCAGCGTCAGCCAGCCAGCTAAATCTTCTAAACAGGCCCGAATCACTTCGCAAATCCGCTCATCATCATCGACAATTAGAATTTTTCTGACCATTTTTAACGATGATGGGCGGACTTATTGTGGCTGATGTTAGTATTTTAATCTCCTCAAAAAATAGACAGGTGAAAAACAATAAACTGAGTTTGGCTGCAAAAAAAGTTAGAGTTCAGAATTAAATCTTATAAGATTCTTGATCCGAAGGCTGCGGTAAGGTAAAGAAAAAAGTACTGCCCTGAGCCAGCTGACTAATTGCCCAAATTTGACCTCCCTGCTGTTCCACAAGGCTCTTACAAATAGCTAGCCCTAAGCCCGTACCTCTGCCCGGCTCAAAGCCTGATGTTTCTGCGAATTGAAACCGCTCAAAAATTAGCTGCAATCTGTCAGCCACAATTCCTTTCCCCTGATCCCGGATAGAAAATAAAATGTTCGGCTCAGAGTTTTCTAAACGATTGCGAGCCTGCCCTTTGACATCAAGAGCTGCTGTAATCCATATGGTACTGCCGGCCTCTGAAAATTTAACGGCATTGTCAATCAGGTTGATCAAAATTTGATGGACAGCATCTGGATCGGCCCATACCTGCTGTCCTGACGGCTCCAAATCTAACAAAACTGACTTTTCTGCAGCAATTGGTTGCACGCTCCTAAAAGCCTGATTTAAAAGGTCGCTGACGTCGCAGATCTGAGGCTGTAGCCATGTCGTTCCTGCCTGTAATCGCTCAACATTTAAGATATTGTTGATCAGGCGTATTAGGCGATCGCACTCTAGGTTGGCAATTTCTAACATGCGCTGAGTTTGCTCAGGCTGATGGTGATAGAGGCCGGTTTCTAGCAGTCCTAGAGAGCCTTTAATTGCCGTTAAAGGCGTTTTTAGTTCGTGGCTAACAGCTGAAATTAGCTCTGACTGTGGCTGTGCTGATAGCTGGTATGGGTGTGTCTCCTGCAGCAAAAAAACTAAAAATGATGGCTGTGCTTGTAGATGAATGAGTGAAGCCTCAATGGCGATCCAAATACTTGAGCCTGACTTTTTTCTTAAGCGCAGTTGCAGGCTGAAATGCCTCTGCTGCTGCCGAAATAGCTGCCACAGGGCTGATTCAAAATAAGGGCGATCGCGCGGATCAATTAGCTCAGTAAAAGACTTTGCTAATAAATCTGACTGGCTATAGCCTGTGAGCTGACAGAGGGCGACATTGGCTTGCGTCAGGCAACCCTTTGGGGTGGTGATGCCAAGGGCTAAGGGAAATTGTTTGAGTATAGCCGTCAGCGGTTCGCTTTTAGCAGCCTGTGTCTGCGCCTGATGATACTGGTATTGAGCCAGTAGGCTCATCAATCCGGCCAGGCTAAAACTAAGCCAGCTTAATCCTTGAGTTGTCAGCCCATGATGGCTAGATAAGTAGCCAATTGTGCCTGCAATCAGGCTCATTTGTAGAATGACAAGTGCGCCCCAGGCCAAAATATATTTATTGGGGCGATCGCTCAGCCAACGTTCTAAAAACTCCGCTAAAGCGGAACGCAGCGAGATTAAGACAGTGTGGCAAACTGCAAACAGACTTCTCATGCAGGGCTAACCGTGACAACACATAGGCTCTATGGCAAAACCGTGCAGAAAGTATTGCGGCCCTGAGCCTTCGCTTCATAAAGGGCCTGATCAGCCGCTGCAATTAGCTGACTAACTGAACTTTCAGCCGTTGTTGGCGCTAACAGCGTAATGCCAAAGCTGAGGGTCACAAAGTCGCTGATCGGGGACGGTTCATGGGCAATCTGTAGCTGAGCGATCGCTTGCTGAATTTGATTGACTACGTGAATAGCTCCATTTAGAGGCGTTTTGGGTAAGACAATACAGAATTCTTCCCCGCCGTAGCGTGCTACCAAATCAGCCGGACGGTTAATCAACGTATGAATGGTTTGCGCAATCTGCTGCAGGCAAACATCTCCGGCTGGATGGCCGTAGTAATCGTTGTAGTTTTTAAAGTAGTCAATATCGCAGAGAATCAGCGCCAGATTTTCCTGCTCGCGCCGCATTCTTTGCCACTCGTGATTTAGATACTCGTTTAGGCGGCGGCGATTGGCAATTTGAGTGAGCGTATCGATTGTGGCGAGGTGGTAGAGTGCCTGCTGCTCCTGCTGCTTATGCCGCTTGATCTGTTTTTGCAGTCGGGCCCGCTCCACGCGGCCTACCGTACGACGCAGCAGATCAGAGGGATTAACTGGCTGGCTGACAAAATCGTCGGCTCCGGCCTCAAAGGCCGCCTCAGTAGCTGCCTGGCTATCATTTGGCGTAATCAGAACGATGGGCAGGTCGCCCCAATGCGGATCTTGTCGCACCACCTGACACAAATCTAAGCCGCTAAAGGTCGGCATTTGAGCATTGAGAATCAGCAAGTCGGGAGCAATAGCGGTAAGCACGTGCCAAAAATCGTTGGGATTCTGGATAGCCACTACCTGAAAATTGTGGCTACTCAAGAAGATACTCATGTGACTGAGTAACGTGGCGTCGGCATCGACAATAATCACCTTACTGCTGTTTACCTGTCGCTGGAAGAGGACTTTCATTACCTCTTCAAAAATCTGGGCCGAGGGAATGGGCTTGGCTAGAAAGCCCCGACTGCCTAACTTTGCTGTTGTCACCCGATCGACTAAGCGATTGCGAATAGTCATGGTAAGGACGGGAATTTCGGCAAATTGTTCCTGTAGCTCTCGCAGTAGCGCCAGGCCATTTTCATCGGTATCGGGAAAAAGCAAGTCAAGCAGAATCACATCTGGCGCAGACTGCATAATCTGCTGGCGGGCGCTGCTGAGATCATGGGCCACGATCAGATTAAACCCCCAGGCGATCGCATCTTGCCTCAGCATTTCTGTCAGGGCAATATCGTCATCAATGACCAGAACTGAGGGAACTGGGTCAGTTGATAAGGGGGTTGGCGAAGTCAGGGCGGGGGGATAGGTGAGGGCTTGCTTGAGGGCGGTGAGCTGCGCTGCTAGGTCTTGAATCAGGGCTTTGCTAGAGCGGTTAGGATCCCCTAAAATCCGCTCAATTTCGCGGGCAATATCTGAGGCCGTTGAGTAACCAAAGATGCCGAGTCCCCCCGCTAGCTTATGGGCTTCTTGTTCTCCAGACTGCTTAATTTGAGGCTGAGGGCCGCTTGTCAGCAGGCTTTGACAAACCTGCTCTAAGCGGCTGACCTGCTCCTGAAACGAGCTGCGAAACCGTTCTAGGACTTGGTTGAGTTCTGGGGAAGGGGTCAGTCTGTTGGAGATAGATGACCAGGGAGTCGGGAGCTGGGCCGCTGGTAGATGTAGCCGGTAGCCAGAGCCATAAACCGTCTCAATCGGATCGATGTTTAGATCGGCCTGTTTGAACCTACGGCGCAGTTTGCGAACCAGCTCGGCTACGGCGCGGGGACTGAGCTGATTTTCAGCCGAACTGAGCCGTTCAGCTAGCTGAGTCCGGCTAAAGGCGCGTTCAGGATTCTGGAGCAAAAGCGTCATCAAACTAGCTTCCTGGGGCGTGAGCGAAATGGCTGCTTGCCCGTACCTCAAGGTAGCCGTTTCAAGATTGAGGACAAAGTTACCGCGACTGATCACGTTTGGCCGAGGGGCGGTCAAGAGGCGATCGCGGCGCAACAGCGCTTGGATGCGAGTAACTAAATCTGGCAGGCTGTAGGGCTGAGTAATAAAGTCATCGGCTCCGGCCTCCAGTCCAGCTGTCAGTTCTGAGCTAGAACTGCTGCCAATGATTAGCAAGATTGATTTCTGATAGCCCCGCTGGCGCAGCTGCCGGCAAAATTCAACGCCGTTGAAGTTCGCAATAAACAGCGTCAGGAGAATCAGATCATAGTCAAGCGCTAAAACGGAATCAAGGTCAATTTGCTCAGCCGTGCTTAGAATACTGACCGTATACTGCTGAGCCGTCAAGGCTTCTGCAAGCAGACTGGCGGTGAGGCCGTCACTTTCTACTAACAGAATTTTCACAATCTATCAAAAGCAAGCGTTCCTGGAACATAGGCAATGCTACACTACATCGATTTACAAAAATAAATAAAAAATCGTAAATCGCTTGTTCTTTTGGCTGCCGGTCTGACTCGCTGGGGAAACAGAGCTTGGAGGCACCTGGGAAAGCGCAGAATGAACTTTCCACAAAGAATACCCAGTTTGCAGGGGCGTAAAAACAAGAATCAAATGGAGCTAAGCGGACTCGAACCGCTGACCCCCTCAATGCCATTGAGGTGCTCTACCAGCTGAGCTATAGCCCCAGGATGCAAATGCCTGACACGGCTCAAATTGCGTTATCCATCATCGCTTGTCAGTCAGGATCCCGTCAAGCTTTCACTTAACTTTATTTTGAGTCGGGCCGCGATCGCCCGTAAATCGCGCTAGAGTCAGACAGACAGACCTTTGAGGATATGTGGCCGCGCTAGTATGACCTCGACTCCTAACAATTCTGATGCCCAGGCGACAGCTGCCGACGTGGATCAGGCCGCTCTGATTCAGCAACTCCGTCGGAAGCAGGGCAACTGGCTTGCTTGGGGCCAAGCCTGCCAAGCGCTGCAAAAGGCGGGACTCAGTCCGCAAAAAATATTTGAAGAAACTGGGTTTGAGCCGATTCAGCAAAATCAGATTATTGTGGCGGCTCAGGTCTATGCTTCGATGCTAGCGGCAGGGGCTTCCAGGCAGGCCCAATCGCATTTTCAGGAGCGCGGCAGCGACCTGCTCTACGAACTCAGGATTTTATCTCAAGGCGATCGCGCTCAGGCTGCCAATCTGATTGTGCAGCATGGTTTAGAGCTAGATCAGGTAAGGGAAATTGCCAAAGCGCTGCGAGAGTATTCTTACTCCAAGCAGCCCCCTGAAGGTTTTAGCCCACATCCCGGTGACGCGGTGGCCTATCACTACTGGCGGTTGGCCCGTCAGCAGGCTGACTTACCCAAGCGATCGCGCCTAATTGCCCAGGGCTTACGCTTTGCCCACAGCGACAGTGCTCGCCAGCAGATTGAGAAGCTGCTCTTAGATTTCACCGTCGTCAAAGCCCAGCCCGCCCCTAGTCTGCCTATCTATCGGCTAGAAACCGAAACTGAACTACCCCGCCTAATTCCAGTAGCCGGAGAGTGGCCTTTGCCTACAGCCGATTTTCAGGCGGTGCCTGTAACCCTGGCAGGAGACCCGTTTGGTTTGGTGAAGTTTTCTGGCACAGGGGCTTGGGTTCCAGTACCCGGCTGGCAAGTTATTTTGCAGGCGGAAGATCCCGTCGGGATTCTGGCTCAGTCCCAGCAGCTTCCCGGCGCCTCAGCCCAAACGGCAGCAGAGACAGTGCTGGTTGTCATCGACCGGGCGCAGCGAGATTGGCGCAGTGACAGCTATTTTGCAGTGGCAGCGGGCGATCGCCTGGATTTGCAGTGGTTTGCTGAAGCGCCCGCCGAGCGCTTGCTGGGCCGAGTCATTTTAGTCATCCGACCCAAGCGCATTTTGGACGAAGACTACACCCGCGAACTTTGGCAAATCGATGAATAGAGAGGTGCTGCTATGCCACTAGAACGACGCCTATCTCGCAGTATTTTCGATCCCTCGGAACTGGTAGAACTGAGGCAGGTTTGCCTAACCCCCGGTCGCGTCTTTGAACCCGGCAAGTACATTGCTGGCGATTTGCCAGACATTGCCTTTGAAATGGGTCTAGTGGAGAGATTACCGCCCGTACGCGGCAAAAGCGAGGAAGTTGAAAAACAAGAGAACTAAAGCCCCCCAAGCGATCGCGGCGCTTTCTCATCTGCCCTATTCCCCTACTCTCCATTCCTACCCTCACTCCCCCCATTAACCTAACTCGCTACTATAGAAACAACTCACTATTACCTTTGGACTATTCCGCATGGTAGGAACTCAAACCTCAGCCCGCGAACTGTTTCGCTCTGCTTACGAAAATCGCTACACCTGGGATAAAAGTTTTCCAGGCTATAGCGCCGACGTGACTTATAGCGCAGGGGAAGATACCTTCACGGGCAAAGCCATTGTCAGCGCTGACTTCAAAGCCGAAGTGACTGACGTTGACGACGAAGAAGCCCAAAAGGCTATTCATCAGCAGCTCTGGGAAATTGCTATTCACCGCGTTCGCCGCAGCTTTGAAGAAACCCACGGCAAGAACACGTTTACCTATGGCGCAACCGATGAGGAGGGCGCTGTAGAGATTCTCATGGGCGGCAAGTCTGAGGGCGATCGCTATAAGCTGCGAGATAACGAAGTGACGATGGTACATCGCCATATTCATGGCGTCGTTGTCACCATTCACACCTTCAGCAGCCATGATACGGGGGCAGGCTACCTGTCTCACCGCTATGATTCGGTCTACCATGATCCCCAAACTGGGGAGCAAAAGGGGGGTAAGAGCGTATTTGAAGACGAATACACTCAGGTCGGTGACTACTTCGTCCTGTCCCGCCGCCATATCACAACCGAAACTGAGAATGGCCCAGTTGAGCAAGAATTCAGCTTCTCTAACATCCAGTTGATGTAGAGCTAGGAGCTTGACTGAAGCTCTGATGCCCGTAGAGCGCTTAATTGCTTGCTCTACGGGCTGTTTACTGTTCGCCAGATGTTCAGTGAATCTGTACCCCTTCAAACAGCACAATTGACAAAAAGAAATCCACTACAAATAGAGATACCCAGGTGGTAACAACTGCCGCCGTTGCCGATCGCCCGACTGATTTACTACAGGTGGTGGTTAGGCCCCAGCTACAGGCGAAAAGAGCAATCATGGCGCCAAACAGGGTGGATTTAACTAAGACCATGATCAAGTCCTGTAGTTCCAAGAGCGATCGCACCGATTCTAAAAAGACTGCAGGGGCAATGGCATAAAACTGGTGAGCTACGAAGGCGCCGCCCGCAATACCGATCACCAGCGATAAAACGGTCAAAACCGGCAGCATGATGCAGCAGGCTAGCACTCGAGGCACCACCAGGTAGTCAATTGGATCAGTCCGCAGCATCTTAAGCGCATCAATTTGATCGGTCACCTTCATACAGCCAATTTCAGCCGCAAAGGCCGAACCCACCTGTCCGGCTAGGATAGCTGCTGTCAAAAGAGGCGCAAGTTCTCGGCAAAAGGCCACGGCAAAGGCCCCTCCCAGGGCGTGAGTAGCCCCGTAGCGAATCAGTTCGCGGGCCGTCTGAATGGTAAAGATCATGCCTGCAAATAGATTAGTTAGTAGCACTGGCGAAAGCGAGTTGGGGCCAGCTGCCACCATATACTCCATGACGTGACGCCGATCGACGCCCCTCTGCATGACACGCATCAGAACCTGTCCGCCCAAAAAGAGGCCCAGGGCTAGGTGATACAGCCAGGATTTAGAACGGGTGAAGTTCTCTTCAGCATAGGGGGATTTAGCTTTAGGAACAGGCGAATGGACATAGCGGCTAGACCACTCGCGGGCAGATTTCACCATATCGCTTCACCATTTCCCAAATAACTATGACCGTACTGGCTTATCACATCAGAGTGCCCGACTTCAGTGCTGTGGCTAATTCTTATCCTGGGAGAATATATCGTCACCGTTAGCCTGGTTGGGCTGCCTACCAAAATCGTTTGTTCGTCGGGTAAAACCTCATTGCTAATGTCCACTGCGCGGACTCCACTTGCGGCTACCTGGTCTGTTCTCACGGATATTTGCTGTAAGCCTGGAATTTTGCCTGACTGTTAGACCTAACAATAGCCCTCATGCTTGAACTCCGGATCTACTGTTTCAAGCTGAATTAAAACCGGGAATATGCTGGGTTCCAGGTGCTACCGTGGCTTTTTGTCTAACTTGCTGAGATTGAAAACTGTTCTGGGGGCGATCGCGTGGCTAAGCCACTCATAATATTCTGCCCAGAGGCAGATCGCGGAAATTTGTAGAGAACTCTGTTTAAAATCTCATTTGTATAGTACACTTGTACTAAATTGGGTGGAAAACCGTTTCCCTACGCCCCGACTTCCCATGAACAACACTGATATGGAACTTCGAGCAATTCGCGAAAAGCTACAGTCTCTTCAGCGGGAACCGCTTTCGTCAGAGGCGACGGCCCTCCCTTGGAACGGACGCTCGGAAGCCTACTGGCCGAAAGCAGCGGCTGAGCGATCGCCCGTTGCCCTTCCCCGCTCCAGTCCGGCTCAAATTCACACCACCGTAGAGACGCTGAGGCAGCGCTCAGGTCATACTGCTATCTCGCCTCAGCCTGAGACGGGAGTGGTGTCGCCGCCATCTCAGGTGGCTATGCTGCTGGAGCAGTATCAGCAGCAGCTACAGCAGCAGGCCCAGCAGATCAATCAGTTGGCGATCGCTCAGGAAGAGGCGATTCTGAAACTCAAGTCTTTAAGCGATCGCTGGACCTCAGATTTAAAGCAGCAGGCGGCTCGCAGCGGCGAAGAACTGGCTTCGGTTGTGCCCCTATGTCAGTTTGAGGCTGCCTTAGTGCCAGCCGTCCAGCCAGATGCACAGGGCAATCTCCGGGTCACCTACCGCAATCTTGATCTGCTGCAAGAGACGCATGATGCCTATGATTTGGCAGATAGTCTGCGGCATCGCGGTGGTGCGCCACGCCCTCGACAGTCGGAGACTTATACCGGGCTGGATCTAGGCATGGGGGCGATTTTAGCTGAACCGCTTGAGGCAGTCCAGTCCCTAGGCAACTGGCTGCGAGTTCGTCTGCATCAGTGGCGGCGAAGTCTAAGAAGACGGCAGCGACAGCAGCAGCGGCAGCCTTCGCCTCTAACCTTTTTAGACGCGGTGATTTGGTTCAGCGGGGCCGCTATGGTCCGGGTGGGCATCGATGTCTTGTCCGTGGTGGTGCCTTGGCTGCAGATCCCTCTGCTGGTCCTGTTGCTAGGGCTGGGTGCCTGGTCAGTTTATCGGGCCTTGCTCTCACCCCAGCCTGACTACGCCCTCGGATATCGCTTGCTAATTGCAATTATGGGTTTAATTGCAGGCGGACATCTCTAGGTCACCTCACTGTCTAGAGCTATAGCTCGGTCGCGGTCGCATCTCCAATTGCTCGGTTATTCAAGAGAACATGCAATGCAGAATTTTAACCCCCACCCCGCTCAGCCCCTTATTCTTAAACCCTTTCTGGCCGGGGGGCTAATGTTTGCCATCGTCGGTCTGTTCTTTGACTTTCAGGGCGTGCGGACGCTGTTTAGCGCTGCTAAAACCGACACGGCGCAGCAGTGTGAAACGGTGGTGCAGGCTCAGGCCAAGCTGTCACGAGAAACTCTGGCCCAGCTTTTGACCATTCCAGAGCGAGATCCCAAGGCGAAGGTACGAGAGCTGGTTGCCGAACCTTACTGCCAGCTACCAGAGCTGCAGGTGCGATCGGGAGTAGTGGCAGAGCGCGAAGCGTATCCGCTGGCATTCGACCCCCAAACTCGACTAGTGATCCTTTATGAGAACGATGAGTATGCTGGCTATCGCTTCGATTTTCAGTAGAATCTGCAGTCGAGTCCTTGGGTTAGCTTGCTATCAGCAGCTCATCTGGCAGTGTCAAAAGCGGTCTGCTGTTGTTTTGCGAGTCTGCTGCATTCTGGGGAGTTTGGGAATGGCCGTAGGTTTGACTAGCTGTCAGCTTAAGGCGACGGTGACGCCGCGATCGGTGCCTGTGCAGCAAACTTGGGAGCTGCAGCTTGGCGATCGCGTGGCTGGCTATGTTATCAGTGCCAGTTTAGGCGATATTTCTATCGAGCTAAACGGCGGCAAGATCTACGCCCCTTTTGCTGGTGAGGTAGAGCCGACCGATAAAGCGTCCTGCATTGTGTTTTCCAGCGCTGAAGTGCCGGCTTACTTATTTCGGTTCTGCGGCATCCGGCGTCCCAGACTGGGAACGGTGCGTCAAGGTGACTCAATTGGTTCTGGTCGCTATCTCCACTTTGCGACGCTGCGGCGTCAGCCCGATGGCACTTGGGCAATAGTGGAACCTTCCAGCTCTGTTTTAGAACGTACGCTGCAGCCTGCCCTGTAATTTGTCAGTTTCAGAACTTAGGCATTTGACGAGGTTTTAACTGAGCGTGAGATCTCCCCGGCTATCGCCACCTTATCAAGGGGGCAGGCGGGATTCTGCCTCTATCCCCTAGTGTCCCAAATTTTGAACTGCGTAACTTCTAGGTTTATCCAAATCGCCTTTTGCTAAGGAGTCTGCCCGTGATCAAGTCCCCCTCATTGGTAGCCGCGAGCCTGCTGGCCCTGACCTTTGGTTCTTCTCAGCGAGCTGAGGCCAAAGAGGCGATCGCCCTCATTTTTGATCTACCAGAAATGGCCGATCAGCAGCCTACAAGCCCGGCGATCGCTGAGCCGTCTGTCAGTTCAACCTCCGTGCCATTACCCATACCGCCAGCGGCGGCCCAGCCTCCCCTATCGAGCTCAACCCAGTCTCTACCCCGGTCGGTCTATACCCCTAGCTCAGGGGCGATCGCACCGAATGAGCTAGTGGCTGCTTTGCCCCCACCTCCCCCGGCTGTAAAAGCACCTACTGTGGCTCAACCATCAGTACAGGTAGCTGCTCAGCCAGCGGTAGCTGCTACAAGTGTGGCCCTGAACTTTGAGCTAGAGACGAATTCGGCCCCTGCTGCTACAACTGCCGTTGTCGAAGCGCCTGAGCCGCTAGCTCCGGCAGTGCTATCTGACCTAGCGGAGCAGATTTTCCAAGGAGGAACCGATTCTCTAGTCGCGCGAGCTGTGGGCAGCGCTGAGGGAACCCGTACTCCTGAGGGGCTACGAACCTCTGCTTTTTACGGCCATGTAGATCCGGGTAACGGCGTCTGGAATCTGGGCACATTTTCCTACCAGCACGGGGCGCAGTCGCCTGAAGAAGCCGATGATAAGCAGCTTCGACGGCTACAGTCCCAGAGCGAAGTTATTCAGGAAAAGGCTAACAGCTACGGCATTGAGCTAACGCTGGCTGAAAGACTCAACGCCCTCGACCTAGCCAATCAGTCTCCTCGCGCTGCCCTGAGTCGAGGGGGATATATGGACTGGCTAGCGGAAGCGCGAAAGCTGGGTATGACTGACTCGGAAGCGATTCTGTGGGCTAGAACCCGCTCGTTTTTAGATCCCGACACCCAGCGTTGGAATGCGCCAGGACTGGGCAATAATGTGCACAGCATTAGCCGCGATCAGGAACGGCGGATGCGGGCGATCGCCCGTGCGGTTAATGCCTATGAGCAGTCTCAGCCTAGCCAATCTACGGCTAGCGTACCGCCCCCTACCCCCGTTAAAGCTGAAATTGGCGCTGGCTCTGAGGAGGCAGCAGCGGCAGATTTCATCTTTTCTCTAGATCTAGATTCCTTTTCTGACAATGCAGCGGCGATCGCTTCTGAGGAGCCAGCGGCGCTTGAGGCTACGCCAACGCCTACCCAAGCGCTAGAGACCGACCAGACTGCTAGCAGTAATGAGCTGTCCGCTGAGGCGCAGAACAGCGTTACAGAAACGCCCGCAGCAGTCACCGATGGCGGCTTTAGTGCTCCTGGGCTAGAGCCAGCAGCCCCGCCAGCGCCGGTACCTCAGACTCCCAAAGTCTCCACTGTGCCAGTGCCTGCGGCGGAACTGGAAGCAGCAGTCATTCCTCGGCCTAAACTTTCAGAGCTGCCGCAAGATCCCAGGGCAGTGCCTCAAGTCAATCTCTACAGTCCGGCTGTGGACAAGCCCCGTGTCAAAGCAGGCACAGCGGATGAAAATCTAGCCGATTTTTTTGACGAAATTGAGTCAGCAGGAGAAATAAGCGACCCTGCCATTCAGGAGCAAATTCCTCAGGCAGGACCGCCAACTGTTGAAGAGTTACCAAATTCTGCGAAAGGGCAGACGCAGGAACCCCGGCCAACTGTTGAAGAGTTACTAAATTCTCCAATGGCTGCTAAAAAAGCGGCGGAATCAGGGTTGTAAAGTGCCATTGGCTTAGCCAAATCGCTATGGTAAGAATGGCGCAATTTGAACTTTACTGTGCAAACTTCTACTGCTTCGCTGCAGACTCCTCACAGCGGCTACCACTGGGACGGTAGCCGCCGTCGTTTCTTTGAAGGCTGGTACTACCGGGTGACGCTGCCTGATATCAGCCAAACGTTTGCTTTCATGTACTCAATCGAAGATCCCGTGGGAGGGCAGCCTCACAGCGGTGGCGGTGCTCAAATTTTGGGGCCGGATGACGAATATCTCTGTCGCACGTTTGCGGATGTCAGTCAGTTTTGGGGCTGGCCGCAGGCGCTAGGACTGGGCCACTGGCGCTATGCCACGGCAGAGCCACCCGCTCGACTTTTAGAGATTGATCAGTTTGAGCAAGAGGTACAGGAAGGCTACCAGGCCACCGCTACCTGGCACCAGGGCAAGCTGCGAGATCCGGGCAATGGTCTAGCGGCGCACTGGCAGTACAGGATTGAGCCGGTTTATGGCTGGGGTCAACCAGCGCAACCGCAGCAGTCTACGGCAGGATGGCTGTCTCAGTTTCAGATTTTTGAACCGGGCTGGCAGATTCTGATGGCCCACGGTCTAGCGTCTGGCTGGATTGAGTGGCAGGGGCAGCGCTATGAATTTAGCCAAGCTCCGGCTTACGGTGAAAAAAACTGGGGTGGTGCTTTTCCGCAAAAATGGTTCTGGTTTAACTGCAATGCCTTTGATCAGCACCCGGATTTAGCGCTGACTGCCGGGGGCGGACGGCGACAGGTTTTGGGCTGGATGGAAGAAGTGGCGATGGTGGGCATTCACTATCAGGGTCAGTTCTACGAGTTTGTGCCCTGGAATGGCCGGGTTACCTGGCAGATTGAGCCTTGGGGACACTGGCAGATGCAGGCAGAAACCGCCGATTATCGGGTAGAGCTAGTGGGCACTACAGATCTCCCTGGTACGCCCCTGCGGGCACCGACCTATGAGGGACTACGCTTCTGCTGCCGCGATACGATGCGGGGACAGCTAGCGCTGAAGCTCTGGAAGCAAGGCGATCGCACTCCGCTTTTAACCGCTACTAGCTCTCTCTGTGGTTTAGAGGTGGGCGGCGGCCCCTGGCCGGGAACCTGGATTTCAGCTTAGAAGACATAGGGGCGATCGCCGCTGTAACTATCTTCACTCACCCAGCTAAGTGAATGTTGTATAGTTTTACTGTCTGGGGCTGTAGCTCAGCTGGATAGAGCAACCGCCTCCTAAGCGGTAGGTCATGCGTTCGAATCGCATCAGTCCCGTTGGCACTGTGCTGTTTTCAGACCTCAGGTTCTATCCCTAAGGTTCTCAATTGCTCTGCCAATCTTGCTGCTCGTGATTCAGCCTGCTGGGCCTGTGTTTGAGCTTGGGCTGCAGCTTCTGCGGGGGTCGGTACTAACGCGCCGCTTTCTAGAAAGTACCGCAACATCCCCTGATGCAGGCCCAAATAGAGATGTAACACTTGACTCCAGAGTTTCCCGGCTGAGTCGGCGGCGATCGCTTCGTAACGCTGATTCACTAGCCGATAGCCTTCAAACTCTAGAGTTTCTGGCGAGAACCAGAAGTACTCCGGTGTGCGAAATCGCTCTTGATACAGCTCTTTTTTCAGATTCTTGTCTATTGTGGCAGTAGAGTCCGAAAGCAACTCAATAATCAAGTTGGGATACTGCCCGCCTTCCTCCCAGACGACCCAAGATTTTCGTGGACGCTTTTCAGTCTGCTTGACCAAAAAGAAATCAGGCCCCCGAAAGTCTCGGTTCTTCAACTGTTCGCGGCTAAAATATATCGTCAGATTAGCCCCAATGAAGAAGTCGGTGCGATCGCGCCATAGCCATTCTAAACAAGCAACCAAGAGAGCTAGCTGAGCGTAGTGCAGCGAACTTTCCATTTCTGGCTCGACACTTTCTATTTGGGTAGCATCTGGCATCAAGGCCGCCAGCTCTTCAGCAGTAATCGCCATAGCTGATTCAGATTGAGCTAAAGGTATCTGTATTGTACTGTTTACAACTATTTGCCTTGGGCTAAGTATTCGCGACTGTGCTTGCCGTTGGACACCAAGTTTTCTGTCCCTTTTCAGCAAAGATAGCCTGCTCTAGAGCTGATGGCGGGGATTGTGTTCTAGGACGAGGCGATAGGCTTGCAGGTCGTTCTTGAGGAAATTGTGGCAAACGCCCCATAGATACAGGTGAAATTTGCAGTAGAGTTCTCGGCCCCAGCGCTCTATGATTTCAGCCTTGGCTGCTTCTAGTTTTTCAGCCCATAATTTGCTGGTGAGATAGTAGCTGTGGCGATCGCTATGAACGCTGAGCAGCTCTAAACTGCTGTGCTGCACCTCTGCCAAAAAGTCATGAATACTGAGGGTACAGTGATTGCCGGGATAGATATGGCGATTTAAGAATGCGTTGAACGAGAACTTTCTTTTGGAAGCGCTGCCGTCTAGATAGGCGCGGCCCCCTAGCCGCAAAAGCTGCTGGAGCTGCTGCACCACCTGGCGATAGTTAGGCAGATGCTCAATGACGCCGAGAATGACCACGGCATCGTATTTTTCAGCAGGCCGGTAGGTCATGAAGTTTTGCTGAATGGCTCTGCAGGGCAGGTTTTTCTCTAGAATGAGTCGATTGAGATACCGCAGTGACCTGTCTGAAATCGTCAGCGACGTGACTTCAATGCCCCGCTGTCCGGCGTACTCCGTAAAGGCACCCCAACCGCCGCCGACATCAAGCACCTTCATTCCCGGCTGAAGCTGGCAGTTCTCAATAGCAAAGTCCAGCTTGCGTCGCATCGCTGTTTCGAGGGTTTCATCGTCCGATTCAAACACGCCTTGCGAATAGGTGCGGGTTGGATCTAGCAGCAGCATGTAAAACTCGTCATCGTAGTCGTAGTGGGTGGCGATCGCGGCGGCATCGTCTCGGACCTGTCCCACAACCCAGGGGCGAATCAGACGAATGAAGTTGAGCCAGGGATGCTGCAGGGAGAGAATTCGTTTGAGATCAAACAGCTTCAGCATACTGCCGCTAAACTCTAGCTCCCCAGCAATATAAGCCTCACAAATACGGAGTTCATTCAGCGATCGCAGCGCGGCTAGGCCAGAGGGGTGCCGAATTTCTACGCGAAACTGAGGCTGTCCGGCTGGGCCGAGGTGGTAGCTAGTACCCTCCCACAGCTCAATTTCAAACGGGCTAGTCGCCTGCTGGTCTAAAAGCTCAAATAGATCGCTCTGCCGTTGCCTGTCTATCCCTGGTTCAGCCGATCGCTGAATGAAGCCGTGAGGTCTGAAAAAGGTTGGCGCGTGTAAATGCTGACGAGTATTTGTTTTACTAGCCACGTTGCCCTCCTAATGCAAACGCAGAATCCGGTCAGGCGCGATGAGGCGTCTGAAATTGCCTGAGCCGCTTTAATTTAAATGAAAGATGAGGTTCAGCAGAACAGGAACAACAAGCCCAAAAAAATTAATACTTAAAGACTTTCCTGAAAAAATTAGTTACAAAGTGCGGCCTGTATAAGGGCTACAGGTCGCAGGGTTACTATCAGCCCTTATTGGAAAATGTCTGTAAATTTGGCTTAAGACAGCGGCAGCCTTCGCCTCAGAGGGTTTCCAATTTCAGCAGGGCTGCTTGGGCAGCGGCTTTCTCAGCATCTTGCTTACGGCGACCGTCACCCCGGCCATAGACAACGTCCTGAATCATCACTTCTGCCGTAAACTGGCGGGCATGATCGGGGCCGGACTGGGCCACAATAGTGTAGGTGGGGATTTCGCCGTATGTCGCCAAGGCCCAGGCTTGCAGGCGACTCTTATAGTTGATTTGAGTCGCTGATATTGCTAAGCGATCGACCACTGATTCAAACAAGGGGATAACGTAGGCCCGAACCGCTTCTACATCGGAACCACTGTCTAGGAAATAAGCACCAATCAGTGACTCAAAGGCGCTACTCAGCAGGCGCACATTAGTCCGACCGCCACTGCCCTCGACGCCTCGGCTTAGTCGCAGGCGATCGCCCAGTCCCAGCATTTTGGCAAACTCGCCTAGCTGATTAGCGTCTACTAAGGCCGATCGCAGCGGCGTCAGCTCGCCTTCGGGTTTGTGAGGATAGCGCTTATAGAGAAAATCGCCGCAGAGAAAGGTCAAGATAGCGTCGCCCAAAAATTCTAGCCGCTCGTTATGAAGGGCTGGCGGAAACTCGTTAGCGTAAGATTTATGGGTGAGAGCCTGTTGCAACAGCGCTGGCGATTTGAAGGCGGGCAGGGTAGCGGTCATCGTCACTGAAGCGAATGCGTACAATCGGATCAAACTCACCTTAGCGCGATCGCTGCCTGACTCAGACATGAATGTCAGCAGAGTCTCCAGCCGCTATTGTCTTAGCTGACGGCGCTTAGCTAGCTGGCTATAAGCTCTCCAATTAATTGTCTTGCGGTGTAGCCGCTGCTTGAGGGCTTTGGCCGCGAGGGCGTAGCCACCGTCTGCCCCATCAACTAGATGAATGTGGCGATCGCGGCGCTCAAAAATCAGGCAGGTAAGCAAAGCGCGATCGGAAACGTGATGACCGTAAGTGAGATATCCGGCTTGAGTCTGCTGCTCTAGATACTCGGTCAGCTGCTGGGTTTGAGCCGCAGTGCCCGCAATCACCATCTGCAGAACGTCATCGATTTTTTGAAAATCAGAAGCGGTCGTGACCTCGTCCTTATACCTACCCCAGTCAACGTTGCCAATCACGAGGCCAAATTTCATAAAGCTCAGGCCCAAAAGATTCTCAGCTAAAATTTTCAGGGCGTACAAGCTGCGATGCCAAAGAGAAGCGGTTTGCGATCGCGCCTTAATTTCGGCACTGAGCTTCTGCAAGCTAAAGCTAAGTTTGAGAGCCGACTTAGTGACTGGGTTGTAGGACTTGTCATCGCCGTAGATGGCCTGAATCTTTTGAATCACCTCGCGGTAGACGCTGCCGCTAAACTGGCCGCTGCTGGCACTGGCTGAAACAATCAGGCTAACAATCTGTCCTGGCTGACTAGGAATATCCTGCCAGCGGCATTCTAGCCCATCGAGATTAGCGGCAGGCGTTTCTGCGGTGACTTCTAGCTGATGGCGACTGTCAGCCTTGATCAGATTGGTCGCGTAGGTCAGGCCACCGCCGGTAAAGCTGGCCTGACTATATTGAGGAGTGACTTTAAACTTGGCGATTTTGAGCTGGCTATAAATCGTTATTTGTTTAACTGAAACAATGCCGATTCGCAACTCCAAATCAAAGGTATTGCGGGCGAGCTGGCGAATAGATAAAGCCGCATCTTTGACTAGCTGATACACAGATGGCGGAAAAAGGATAGAGGCTCCATCGCCGCCAAACACGAAAGGGATTTCTAACCCATTAACAGCGTTCAAGACGGCAATGATAGAGCTAGCCCCCAACAGATTGACTTCTTTGTACCTGCCCGATTCGATCGCTTCAGTTGAGCGCACGATATCTGTAATCAAGACATACCAGTCTTCAGGTACAGAAACATAGTTGCTGGATTCAGCTAATTCCAGAAACTGATTTAACGATGTTAGCGATGCGTAAAAGCTCTCCGTAGACATGACAGAATTTTCAGGAACAAGACCGATTTATCGCACTCTCAGCAACCTCTATCTTTAGGGTGCCCTGGCTGTTTATGCGATCGCTATGGCGTTTGCAAGTCTCTATCTAAAGGGTAGCTAAGCGTGACCGATCGGACTAAACTATCCGCAGTTTGGCTGAATCTGCAGGCAAAATTTTTGTTCCTGTACGGCGTCTTTTTTTAGAATCCGGAAGCCAAAAGTCTGATTTTTATGGTGAATCTTTAAAGTAATAAAAAATGCTAAGTAGGCATCAGCCAGCAATTTTGCAGTGGGTTTATCACGCTAGAGAAACAGCTTTGCTGTCATGTCGCGCTCCTGCCAGCACCTCGGCAATTAGGATTGCCCTTGAGCCTGAATCCACTGCTCAATCCCCTCAGCCAAAGTCTCTGCTAGCTGCTGCTGGGCTTGGGGATCGATAATCCACTCAAACTCGTTGGGGTTGATCATAAAGCCTAGCTCTAGTAGCACCGAGGGAGTGATGCTGGGTCGGGTGAGTGCCAGATTATTCCAAAAGACGCCGTAGGAGGGGCGATCTAGGGTTGCAGTGAGATAGTTGTGCAGAAAGACGGCGAGATCATGGGCCTGAGCGTGATACCAAAAGGTGCCGATGCCAGCGGTATTTAAAGCGTCGCCGCTGTCAGGTAGGGCATTGTAGTGGACGCTGAGCGCCAGCGTTGGCTCTACCTGTTCGATAATCTCGACGCGATCGCCCGGATAGAGATCGTCATCGCCTTCCCGCGTCATGACTACGGTGGCACCTCGCGCTTCTAGGCGATCGCGCAGCAGCTTTGAGACAATCAGCGTCACGTCTTTTTCGGGATAGCCGGTGGGACCGCGTGCGCCCAAATCTTCAGCGCTGCCGTGGCCTGGATCGAGCAGAATGGTGGTGCCTTGAAGCGGCAAACGGCGATTTGCTTCAGGGGGATGGCGCAGGGTCAGAATCAGCGTTGTCCCTTCGTAGCGCAGGTCGTAGCCCCACTGCTGATCGGTCTTGAACTGAAACGTATATTCGGCTTTATCGGGCAGAACAGGTCGCCAGTCTAGCCGCTCTACGATTGGATCATCATTAAAAAAGATGGTATCGGTCTGGGGAATCGTGTTGTGCAGCGTCAGCGTCAGGCTGCCGGCGGTCTGGTCAACACTGACCGGTACCGGGGTCTGCAGCGGAAACAGCACTTCGGTTGCCCCGGCCACCGACTGCGATCGCACACTGCGAATCAGCGATCGCGGCGGCACAGCGCTGGCGGTAATCTCGGTTTCACTGGCACGAATCCAGCCGCCATAGTCTAGCCGCAGCCAGTCTCCTTCCCGGCCCGTAATCACGGCGCGGGTGCCTTGGGGCAGGGGCGTCAGGCGAGAATAGCTGGTGCTCGGCCCGGTGCGGGCCACCCCCGATTCAGCCGTAACAGTTGCTACTTGAAAGCTGGCTGGGGCGAGAACAGCGATGCTGCCCGTACCTGACTGACTCACCTGCTGGCCGCTAAGAGCTAGCTGAAACTGAGGGATGCCTAAATTTCCGGGTTGAGTTGCGACCGTGCAGCCTTCGTACTGCACAGCGCTGTTGATAGCGTAGGGATCGTTCTGGTCGGTGAGGACAGCGGAATTAGGCGGCAGCTCCACCAGAGTCTGCTGAGCCTCTAGGGGAAAAGTCTGTCCGGCTAGAGTCGCTGTCACGGTGGCGTTAGCCGGGGCGATCGCCCCAAAGCAAATCAGCTCACCGGGCAGACGGGCAATATCTACGGCAGGGCTGAGGGAATCCGGCGCGAAGGCGACTCCCGCTGGGGGCTGAGGGCCGTTGGGCAGGCGGGTAATATTCAGCGTCAGGCTTTCGCTATCCTGGGTCAGAGTGAAGGTATTTTCGCCTAAGACAAGGGGCAGCGTTGGGGCAAAGTGTCCGGCGGGGCTGCGGTTGGCAATGGGTTCACCATTAATCTGAACCTGGGCATCTGGGGCCGCCGTGCCGATAATAAAGATGCGATCGGCCACCGTTTCATGGTTGGCAGGCGGATAGGCGACGAAGAGCGATTGCTGAGCCAAACTCGGCGCGTTCACAACTAGGAGGCTTGTCGCTGCTAGCCCCGTTCCCCAAAAGAATTGCTGAAATCCCATAGTGCCTGCTTAACCCACACTGTCTCAATCCACACTGTATAGAGTTTACGACTCTGCGGCGTGAACTGGCGTATGGCCGTTGCTGTGGGTCGAGGTTGAGTCCTGCCGGCTGAGGCCGTTGAGGTAGAGCAGCTGAGTCGGATAGGCAAAGTCAATCCCTCGTTCAGCAAAGGCTGCCTTGATCGCCAAATAAATCTGCTGCTGGGCGTCCATGTAGACGTTGTAGTCGCTGCTTTCCACAAAATAGACCACTTCAAAGTCCAGGCTGGAGTCGCCGTAGTTGCTGAAATGCGCTCGGTCAAAGGTGACATCTACCGTTCTGTGGATGATGTCCTGAATGATTTCGGGAATATCTTTGAGCCGATCGAGTCCGGTTTCGTAGGTGACGCCTAGCTGAAACACAATTCGGCGGCGGGCCATGCGCTTAAAATTCTGAATGCGCGAACCTGTTAGATCCGTGTTGGCAATGATAAGCTGTTCGCCGCCGAGACTGCGCAGCCGCGTCGTTTTGATGCCAATTTGCTCAACGGTGCCGACCATATCACCCACGATGATAAAGTCGCCTAGTTCCAAAGGCCGATCGAACAGAATCGAGAAATAGCTAAACAAGTCCTGCAACACGCCTTGGGAAGCTAAGGCGATCGCCACACCGCCAATTCCTAAGCCCGCCACCACGGCTGAAATATCAAAG
The DNA here is from genome assembly GCF_030405905.1 of Sphaerothrix gracilis Ecp01. Classification (NCBI taxonomy): domain Bacteria; kingdom Bacillati; phylum Cyanobacteriota; class Cyanophyceae; order Nodosilineales; family Nodosilineaceae; genus Sphaerothrix; species Sphaerothrix gracilis. The sequence continues at coordinate 116,311 of NZ_JASATW010000011.1, read as the reverse complement.
CCGAGATTGTCCAGCAAGAAGACAATGCCCACCGCCCAAACAATCACCTTAATGGCGGGCACCAAAGCATTGAGGGTTTGCTCTAGGGCCGTGTCGCGGTTTTTAGTAATCCAGTAAATGCGGACGGCATATTCTACCAGCGACCCCATGAGCTGAATGCCCAAAATAGTCGCCAGAATGACGCAAACGACCTCGATTGTCTGCGCCAAAATCGGATGGAGCGTCAGGTTGTGAATGCTGACGTAGAAAGTGCCGACGTAACACAGCCGCATGACGGGGCGCTCAATCAGGCTGACTAAGCGATCGTCTAGGTCAGTGGTGGTATGGCGGGACCAGCGCTTCAGGCGGTTGAGAACTAGCGCCTTGACCAGGTTGATGACGAGAATGCCGCCCAGCAAAATAGCGATCGCTAGTAAATAGTCAGAAACCCGATTGCTGATGAGTTCTGTCTGCAAAAAGTCATTGAGCATTCAAAACCTCCTGTTTGCAAGTGCTGCCTTGAGCCTGGGTCTAAAAGCTCAGACAGGCACAATCCTGGCAATGTTAACAATCCGTTACAGCGCTTCCCCATCTTGCTATCGATAGAGATCCGCTAGGCCAAGATGAACTGTCCACACTCCCGAACGACTATGGCACAATTAACGGGTTGCTGCTCTGGTCTGGGTGAAGTCGGGCGATTTATGACTAAGTTTGTATTTGTCACGGGTGGGGTTGTTTCGAGCATTGGTAAAGGGATCATTGCGGCTAGTTTAGGGCGACTGCTGAAGTCGCGGGGCTATTCGGTTTCGATTCTGAAACTTGATCCTTATATCAATGTGGATCCGGGGACGATGAGTCCGTTTCAGCACGGTGAAGTGTTTGTAACTGAAGACGGGGCTGAGACTGACCTGGATTTGGGTCACTACGAGCGCTTTACTGACACAGCGATGTCACGGCTCAACAGCGTCACCACAGGATCAATTTATCAGGCCGTTATCAATAAGGAGCGCCGAGGGGACTACCAGGGAGGCACCGTACAGGTGATTCCCCATATTACCAATGAGATTAAACAGCGCATTCATCGGGTGGCCCGAAATACCAGCCCGGATGTGGTGCTAACTGAAATTGGCGGCACCGTGGGAGATATTGAGTCCCTGCCGTTTCTAGAGGCGATTCGCCAGTTCCGCAAAGATGTCGGTCGCCGTGATGTGCTCTACATGCACGTAACCCTGGTCCCCTGGATTCCCTCTGCCGGGGAAGTGAAAACCAAGCCTACTCAGCACTCGGTTAAAGAACTGCGATCGATTGGGATTCAGCCAGATATTTTGGTCTGTCGCAGTGAAAAACCCATTGCGGCCCATATTAAAGAGAAAATTTCAGAATTTTGCGACGTACCCGTGGAGCGGGTAATCCCGGCCCGCGATGCCAACAGCATCTATGAGGTGCCGCTGATTATGGAAAAAGAGGGCTTGGCCCATCAGGCACTAGAGATTCTAGATTTAGAGCAGCGTCAGCCTGATTTGGCCCATTGGCAAAACCTGGTTGAGGGCCTGTATCGCTCCAGCCAGCAGATTGAAGTGGCGATTGTCGGTAAGTACGTCAGCCTCAATGATGCCTATTTGTCGGTGATTGAAGCGCTGCGTCATGCCGCGATCGCCGCTGATGCCGACCTCAATGTCCGCTGGATTAGCTCAGAAGATATTGAAATTAACGGCCCAGAAGCCTATCTCAAAGGCGTTAGTGGCGTGGTGGTGCCGGGAGGCTTTGGTACCCGTGGCGTCGATGGCAAGGTGCAGACGATTCGCTACGTGCGGGAGCGGCAGATTCCCTTTTTGGGACTGTGCTTGGGGATGCAGTGCGCCGTTGTCGAATGGGCCCGAAATGTAGCTCACCTAGAGCAGGCCAGCAGTTCCGAAATCGATCCCAACACGCCTAATCCGGTGATCAGCCTGCTGCCAGAACAGCAGGACGTAGTGGATTTAGGCGGTACCATGCGTCTGGGTCTTTATCCCTGTAGGCTACAGCCCGATACGATCGCCAGCCACCTCTACCAGAAAGAAGTGGTTTACGAGCGCCACCGTCACCGCTATGAGTTCAACAACGCCTATCGCAACCTGTTCTCCGAGACGGGCTATGTTGTCAGCGGAGCCTCTCCCGATGGTCGCCTAGTGGAAATTATTGAGCTGCGGGATCATCCCTTCTTCCTTGCCAGTCAGTTTCATCCTGAATTCCAGTCCCGTCCTAGCTCGCCGCATCCCCTGTTTGTTGGCTTCATCAAGTCAGTGCTGCAGCTGCGACAGGGCCAGATGGGACGCGAGCCGCTGTCGGTGGAGGGATGAGGTTGACTTTACACTTTGCCCGCTCCCAGAGACAATACTGCTTTCAGCGCTATCTCAAATAAAGAACTCATTTTTCCCCTCCCCCTCGCCGTCGTGACCCAAATTACTGCTCATCCGACTCAGCTTGTCACTCTAGACTCTATTCAAGCGGCGCGATCGCGGATTGCTCCCTACATCCGGCAAACGCCAGTGGTGCAGGCGATCGCCATCAAGCAGCCCATTCCAGCGGTAGATCAGCTTTTTCTGAAGCTGGAATGCCTGCAGGTGACGGGAGCCTTTAAGGCTAGGGGAGCGCTGAACAAGCTGCGATCGCTGCCGGAAGCCAAAATCAAGCGGGGAATTGTTACGGCTTCGGGCGGCAATCACGGTTTGGCGGTGGCCTATGCTGGCTGGATTGCCGGGGTGCCAACAACGATTTATCTGGGGGAGAATACGCCGCCGATTAAGGCTGAGCGCCTGCGGCAGTGGGGCGCGGAGGTTGTGATTGAAGGGGCAGTCTGGGATGACGCTAACCGGGCGGCGCTGGCCCTAGCTGAGCGAGACGGGATTGCCTATTTTCATCCCTTTGCCGATCCCGAAGTGATTGCAGGCCAGGGCACCATTAGCCTGGAGGTACTAGAGGCTATTCCCGAAGTTGATACGCTCATTGTGGCCATTGGCGGCGGCGGTCTGATTAGCGGCGTCAGTACGGCTGCCAAAGCGCTCAAGCCCAATATTAAAGTCGTCGGCGTAGAGCCAGTAGGGGCACCCACGCTCCGCGCTAGCGTGCAGAGCGGTCAGGTAACGGAACTCGCCGCAATTACCTCCCTTGCCAACACCCTGGCCCCGCGCAAAACCGAAGAGATCAACTTCAAGCTAGTTTCGCAGCACGTCGATGACATTGTGCTGGTGAGTGATGAGCAGATGCGTCAGGCAGCGCGCTGGCTTTGGTTTGAAATGGGGGTGGCAGCAGAGCTGAGCGGCGCGGCTTCCGTGGCGGCGCTGCTCAGCGGGCAATATCGGCCTGCGGCTGGAGAAAGGGTTTGCGCTCTGGTTTGCGGCGCGGGGACTGACGGCATGGATTCGCCTGCTTGAACCTTTGTAAGCAACGGGGATCGTTCTGAGCGGGTCTGTCTACAATGGACCCATCTAGCTCGCCTCACGTAAGGAGGGAGTCAGCTCATGGTTTGGCAGCTCTTTTGGCACAGATGCGCCCGCTTTTTGATCGCTTTGCTGCTGCTAGTGCAGTGCAGCTTTGGCTTTTCGTCGCTTGCGATCGCTCAGTCTGAGCGTCCTCATCCATCTGAACCCACTCAAAACAAAACCGAATCCGCCGAGCAATCATCGTCGTCTCAGTCCCCTCGAACCCAGCAGAAGCAAACGGCGGCGTCAAAGCTCACTTATCCTAATCCGCCTCATCCCTACAATTACGACGCTTTGCGGCAGTATGACGAAGAGGTGTATGGCGAAAAGTCGCCGACTCGTTCCAACCCATAATCTGAGCTAAACGGTCTAACCGCTAGCCGCCGCAATTTTTTCCTGAACCCGCTTAAACTGGCATAGCAGCCAGCGGTGCTGCAAAACCATATGCGGCATCAGATGACAGAGGGCTAGCTGGCGGCAGTGCTGGGCGTTGGGAAAATCTGGCTGCAGTTTCAGTACCCGGTCATAGCTGGCGATCGCTGCCGGATATTGACCTAAATAGGCGAGGGCTTTGCCCCGGCTGTACCAGGCGCTGGCATAATCTGGCTGCAGCGCAATTGCCGTGTCGTAGCTGGCGATCGCCTGTTGCGACTGACCTTGCCGCACTAGAGTATTGCCGTGACCGTGCCAAACCTCGGCTAAGTCGGGTTGAATCTCCAAAGCCCGTTCGTAGCTGGCCTGGGCGTCCTGGTAGCGTCCTAACTTGTATAACGCCCTGCCCCGGCAATGCCAAACCTGATGAAGATCAGGCTGCAGCACCAGGACTTGAGCAAAACTGGTAATAGCCGCCTCGTACTGGCCGAGCTGCATTAAGGCTTCTCCCTGGTGGTGCCAAGCGGGATAAAAGTTGGGCTGCAAGACTAAAGCTCGCTTGTAATCATCTACGCCCTGCTGCTGCTCGCCTAGCTTGCAGTGCAGGCGTCCGCGACTGTACCAGGCCACAAACAGGTTGGGATTAAGTTGGAGCGCTTTGGCATAGCTGCAGAGCGCCATTCTATATAGCCCCAGCCGTGCTAGCTGATTTCCCTGGTTGTACCAGGCTTTGACATAGACCGGGTTAAGGCTCAAAGATTTGCGGTAGCTGGCGATCGCCGCTGCTGGCTGACCGGCCTGCCCCAACTGCACCCCCCGGTTGTACCACTGCTGATAAGGACTCAGCTCAGAAGCTACAATAGCTGACTCTGAAAGTGACTCTGATGCGCCAGCCGCCAGCTCGAAAATCTCGGCGGTTTCACTGGAGTGCTGAAATTGTAGAGGTGGGCGATCGCCGCTAGGCTGCAGCGCGATCGCAGGCGGCGAGCTGGCCCGATCTGAGATAGCAATCATATCCGTAAGCACCCTGAGATTAAAAACTGTAGAGGCCGCCAACTAGGAACAGCCGCTGGCTTTTAGTATCTCTAATTTGAAATCAACCTCCTGTCAGTAGAACTACAGAATTTTACCTGTAACAATGGCTGTCCTAGCAGAAATTACGGGCTTATCGGTCAGTCAACGGTATTAATAGATACTAAGTAGAGGCGGGGCTGCTGGTTTTCACCCGTCTAAATAGCGCTAATGTGAAGCCCTGCGCATTTACGCCGTGCTCTGCCTAGCGGCGGTGCGGCTGCGGTGGCTGCTTGAAGGTTTGCCATTGGAGCCGCCGGGGCTTTTGAATTTCAAAAGAAATAGATTTGGGAGCAGAGGGCTGGGCCGTCTGCCTGTCGGCGGTTGCAATGGTCTGGGGTGAGGGAGCGTCTAAGCAGGCCGGAATAAAGTCTATGGCGTCTGGTGAGGTAGGCGCTAGCGAGTCTGGCGGGGCTGGTTTGGTGTCGGGGGCTGAGACAGGACGCCGTCTGCCGCGGTTAGAAGCGATCGCCAGCAGCATACCGCCCGCGATCGCCAGCGGCAATTCTAGCTCAGCTAACCCGTCTAAATTCATCACCCACTGGTAGCCTTCTGCTAGGGCAAAGATAAGGACAAAACAGAGGAGCCAGAGCTTTACCATAATGTTCAACCGCGATCGCCGCTAATGCCGTTTTTAATCGCAACCATAGCGAATTTTCAGATCTTGTCAAGCTTCAAGATGCGAGTTGAGGTCGCGCCTGCTTTCATCCTTGGTTATGCTGGTATAGTTACCTGCTATCGGTTATTCTGCAACAGCTAGCGGACGGATGATCAGGTGACAAAGCGAAGTTACCTAAGGCTGGAAAAACGTGGATCAACAGGAAGTCATCACGCTGCTGTCAAAACGAGAAATTGAAAAGATGCGTCAGGCGGGCCAAACAGCGGCGGCCCTGCTGGACTATTTGGAGCCGATGGTAAAGCCCGGCGTCAGTACGTTGGAGCTAAATGACGCAGCAGAAGCCTGGACGCAAAAACGCGGCTATAGAAGTGCTCCTCTCGGCTATGGCCCAGAAGAGACGCCGTTTCCCAAGTCTATCTGCACCAGCGTCAATGAGGTAGTTTGCCACGGTATTCCCAATGCCAAGCAAATTCTCCAAGATGGCGACATTATTAATATTGATGTGACGCCAATTGTTGAAGGCTTTCACGGCGATACCTCGCGCACTTTTTTGGTCGGCGATCCCTCTCCTTTAGCCAGAAAGCTGGTAGAAGTGACGGAAGAATGTCTCTGGCGCGGTATTCGTGTGGTTAAACCGGGGGCACGAATTGGGGATATCGGCGCGGCCATTCAGGAATATGCTGAGGCCCAGGGCTTTTCCGTGGTGCGTGACTTTGTTGGACATGGCGTACACCGCATCTTTCATGCAGCCCCCCAAATTCCTCACTATGGCACTCGCGGCAAAGGCAAAAAGCTGCGTAAAGGCATGGTCTTTACCATTGAGCCGATGATTAATGAAGGCAGCTATGAGGTTGAGCTGCTCGATGATAAGTGGACGGCCCTCACCCGCGATCGCAAGCTGTCAGCCCAGTTTGAACATACGATTGTGGTGACTGATGATGGGGTAGAAGTGCTAACTCTAGCTCCGGCCAAGGTAGTGGCTTAAAGCGCGTATGCGGTTGGATCTTTCAGCTTATGAGAAACCAACGTCAAGCAGAGATTTTTCATCTGATTGGCGGTTTCGACCTGCTGACGCATCGCCTGCTCGCTAACTAGCAGGCGATCGCGCTCAGCTTTTACTCACTGGCGCTCGGTAGCATTTTCAGCGGTACCGACATAGCCCGCAATCGTGCCGTCACTGGCCGGGACTGGGGCACACTGCTCAAAAGTCTGATTCAACTGTTTTGATGCTGTCTTTGCCTTAATTCAGCTAGTACATATTTGGAATAAAATTTTGAGTGGTCATGGGAGGACGCTGGTAGTCAATTGACTTTTGGCGTGGCGGTAGCTCTAGAGGCTGAGGCGTCAGATCTTCATAGTCAATGCAGCTCAGCAAGTGGCGAATACAGTTGAGTCGCGCCCGCTTTTTATCATCGGCTTCGACCACGTACCAGGGCGATCGCGTGGTGTCTGTGGCTGCAAACATGTCATCTTTGGCCTTGGAATACTCCACCCAGCGCGCCCGCGCCTCTAAGTCCATCGGACTCAGCTTCCAGCGCTTCGTCGGATCGGCAAGTCTGGCCTGAAATCGCCGTTCTTGTTCGGCATCGCTGACTGAAAACCAGTATTTAATCAAAATGATGCCGGCGCGCTGCAGCATATGTTCAAACTCTGGGCAAGATCGCAAAAACTCCACGTATTCGTTATAGGTGCAAAAGCCCATCACCCGTTCAACCCCGGCCCGGTTGTACCAGCTGCGATCGAACAGTACAATCTCTCCAGCCGCAGGCAAATGCGCCACGTAGCGCTGAAAGTACCACTGAGTCCGCTCTTTTTCAGTGGGCTTACCTAGAGCCGCGATGCGGCAGATGCGCGGATTCAGGCAGTCAGCAATCCGCTTGATAACGCCACCTTTGCCAGCCGCATCACGGCCTTCAAAAATGACCACAATTTTAAGACCTTTATGCTTGACCCATTCCTGCAGTTTAACCAGCTCTACCTGCAGGCGGGCCAGTTCTTTTTGGTAGACTTTTCGGCTCAGCCGATCGCGTTTATCAGTCTGGGAGGCGATATCGGTGTCCGGCTGTTTTTTCTTAGACATAACGTTGCAGTTATTCAACTGGCTCAGGTACGGCCTGCATAAGCAGCAAATGGCTCTTTGATAAAGCGAATATAGAAGTGTTTGAAGGTGGAGCGCACCACTCTCGGCAGGCCAAAGTCAATGGGGACGAGCTTTTCCGGTAGCTGCCAGTCCGTAATCTTTAGATCTGCTGGCTGCAGTAGGGGAAAAGCGATCGCTCCGAGATTTGCTGTCAACCCTAGCCGCTGCGCCGCTACTAGAGTGGGTACCTGCTGCGGATTGATGCTAAGGATTTCAACTATGGCGCGATCGAGGGCAAACACATCGGTCGAGGCAGCCAAAAGCTCTAGCTGGCGAGGTTCACCGCCGCTGGGGCCATTGCCCTCGTGGCCGATGATGCCGTCGAGAATAGTCAGCTCAGGACTGATGGTGCGAGCTGTCTCTACCAGCATTTGGCCGAAACGCTGGCGATCTTTACCCGCTTCCATGTGCCACCAGGCTTTCATCTTGCCGGGAACGCAGCCAAACAGGTTTTTAACGCCCAGAGTCAGGGTGAGCTGGACGTGTGATTTGGCCTTGGGCAAGTTAATCACTACGTCTGCCTCCATCGTCTCTCGCGACAGCAGCAAGTGATTAAATTCAGCGCTACCTGTCTCGTATCGCTTGCCGTGTAGCTCCACGATTGGCAAACCCAGCTCTGTCATTAGCGGCAGATAACCATTGGCTTCTGCTACTCCCCTAGCGCTACCAAAGGCCGGACTGTCCCCTAGAAAAGGCTCCCCCCCGGCTGCTTTGACGAGCTGCGCCACGCAGTAGACGATTTCGGGCCGGGTGACGCATTCCTGGGTTGGCTTAGCGCCGGTGAGCAGATTGGGCTTCAGCAGAACGCGATCGCCCGGTTTGACAATAGCCGCCATGCCTCCTAGGGGCGCTAGCAGACTCTCTAACGACTGGCGGAGCTGAGGAAGATCGTAGGTAGTTGCCCGTAGCAGACTGACGGTAGAGGTCATGGCGATTTGAATCTGAAGCTAAAAGAGCGTTTATTGCTTAGAGTAACGAAGTGACTGAGAAAAAGCGAGACGCGGCTGATGCCTGATTTTTTGATCAAAACCAGTGGTACCTGGATCAACGTAGCCACAGTGCTGGTGGGTACTGGCTGCGGTTTGCTGCTGCGCCATCGCCTGCCGCAGGCAATGCAGACGATTATCACCCAGGCGGTAGGGCTGCTGACCTTATTTATTGGCGTCAGTATGGCAGCTAGTCTAGCCCAGGCCAATGCTGGCCCTATAGACGGCATCATCTTAGGACTTTTGGCACTGGTGCTGGGAGGACTGCTGGGAGAATGGTGGGCGATCGAGGCCAAGCTGACAGCCTTAGGCGATCGCCTCAAGCGCCAGTTTCGCGGCGGCGGCAAGTTTACTGAAGGCTTTGTGGCCGCTAGCCTGCTGTTTTGCGTCGGGCCGCTAACCCTGATTGGCAGTCTTAATAACGGCCTCAGCGGTGATGACACCCTGCTGACGCTGAAGGCGGCAATGGACGGCCTCGCCGCGATCGCTCTGACCGGCAGTTACGGGATTGGCGTGGGGTTTTCGGCCTTAGTCATTTTGCTATTTCAGGGGGGCGTCTCGTTATTAGCTAGCACGCTGTCCCAACTGATTGGCGATCCGGCCAGCGATCCGGGAATTGCCTTGGCCACGGGAGCGGGCGGAATTATGATTTTAGGACTGGGACTCAACCTGCTCCAGGTGGGCAAAATTCGGGTGGCTTCTTTTCTGCCCGCTCTCGTCCTAGCCCCTATCATTTATGCGATCGCCCAGTGGCTAGTAAATTTTTAGGCAACCGCAAATCGTGACCTGATTTGTGCGGCTGAAATATTGGGGTGCGAAAATTTAGCTAACTATCTACTCCTGCTTTTGCTCTGTCATAAAGCTTTCAACCGTTTGGCTGAGCTGCTGAATAGAGTCTCCGATACGCGCAATCCGGGCTTCAATCTGAGAAGAGAGCAAAACGACGGTCTGGAGCTGGTTCAGAATCTCCCCAATCTCTTCGCGATAGCGAACTTCAAAGTCTTGAATATTCATAGTGTGAATGTAACGAATCTACAGGAACACAAGGAACTTATAACCGAAGGTTATGACTTTACTCTATCGATCCTTCAGGGTAATCGAGGCTGGCTTGTTCTGAAATTCGCTAAAAATACGCAGGCTCCTTAAGTATATAATAATACCTTAAAGCCAAAGCTTATCCTTGAGGGCTGTGCCGAAGTCGCTCAGGTACGGCAACTTCGCCTCTTTCTCTAGCGGCTTTAGCTGCCGTCAGCGGCTTTTTCTAGCTATCGTAGTGATGCTGCCCGTAAAGTTAGATCAGGCTGTGAAGATAGATTCGCAACCACAAGCCCTTATTCAAGATCCCGATCGCCTAGAAGCTCGTCTCCGCGAAATCCCCAAAGAGCCGGGCGTCTACTTTATGAAAGACGCCAGCGATCAGATTCTCTACATTGGCAAATCTAAGTATTTGAAAGCCCGCGTCCGTTCCTATTTTCGCGATCGCCAGGGGCACACCCCCCGCATTGCCATGATGGTGATGCAGGTAGCTGAGATTGAGTTTATTGTCACAGACACCGAAGCAGAAGCTTTAGCCCTAGAGGCCAACCTAATTAAGCAGCACCAGCCCCACTTCAACGTGCTGCTAAAGGACGATAAAAAATACCCCTACCTCTGCATCACCTGGTCAGAAAGCTATCCCCGCATTTTTATCACCCGCAAGCGGCGGAAAAAAGCTCAAGATCGCTACTATGGTCCCTACGTCGATACCGGCCTGCTGCGGCGGACGCTGCATCTGGTCAAGCGCATCTTTCCGCTGCGGCAGCGGCCCCAGCCTCTTTTTAAAGATCGACCCTGCCTCAACTACGACATTGGTCGCTGTCCCGGCGTTTGTCAGCAGCTGATCTCGCCTGAGGACTATCACAAAATCGTGCAGCGGGTAGCCATGATCTTCCAGGGACGTACTCAGGAACTAGAGGCGATTCTGACCCAGCAGATGGAAAAGGCGGCAGAGAAGCTTAACTTCGAGCAGGCGGCCCAAATCCGCGATCAGCTCCGAGGATTGCAGTCTCTCACGGCGAATCAAAAAACCGCGCTTTCTGACGATACGATCTCGCGCGACGCAATCGCTTTGGCCAGCGACGATCAGCACGCCTGTATTCAGCTTTTCCAAATTCGAGCTGGTCGCTTAGTTGGGCGGTTAGGCTTCAACGCTGAGGCCCAGTCGGGAACGCCCGGTGACATTCTGCAGCGGGTGCTAGAAGAACACTATCAAACCGTGGAGCCAATTGAGATTCCGGCAGAAATTGCCGTGCAGCATGAGCTGCCGGAAGCAGATATGCTGGCCCAGTATCTGAGCCAGCGCAAGGGCCGTAAAGTAGCGATTTCTACGCCGCAGCGACAGGTCAAGGCCGAGCTGGTGGAGATGGTGGAGCGCAATGCCCAGTATGAACTGGCCCGCACCCAGCGCTTTGCCGATCGCACGGCTCAGTCTCTGCTGGATCTAGCCGATATCCTTGATCTGCCGGAAATGCCCCGCCGCATTGAAGGCTATGACATTTCCCACATTCAAGGGTCAGATGCGGTGGCTTCCCAGGTAGTATTTGTGGATGGTCTGCCCGCCAAGCAGCACTACCGCCACTACAAAATTAAAAATCCGGAAGTCAGAGCCGGACACTCAGACGACTTTGCCAGCATGGCCGAGGTGATTCGGCGGCGGTTTCGGCGCTATGCGGCTGACCCAGCCAAGGAGCGGGTAGGTAATCCTGACTGGCCCGACCTAATTATGATTGACGGTGGTAAGGGGCAGCTCTCAGCGGTGGTGAATGAGCTGAGACAGATGAACCTGCTGCAGGACGTGCGGGTAATCAGTCTGGCGAAGCAGCGAGAAGAGGTGTTTTTACCGGAAACCTCACTACCGCTGACCACGGAGGCCGAGCAGCCAGGAGTGCAGTTGCTGCGACGGCTGCGAGATGAGGCCCATCGCTTTGCCGTTAGCTTCCACCGCAAAAAACGCAGCGATCGTATGCGGCGATCGCGCCTCAGCGAAATTCCAGGGCTAGGACATCATCGCCAAAAACAGCTTTTAGCTACGTTTCGCTCCATCGACTACATCCGCGAAGCCTCACCCCAACAGCTCACCACGGTACCAGGCATTGGGCCGAGCCTAGCCCAGCAAATTTACGATTACTTCCATCCCTCCGACTCCTAGAAACCCAAAAGGTCGAGATTGAAACAAATAGAAAGCTCAAGACTAAGTGGGTGAAGGGGACTCCTCACAAGCGAGCAGTGTTCCATGACGATGGCGCTAGGGCTATTGCCCGACGGGAGTTTGCTGATAGCTCTAATCGTGTGAAGCGATCGCTGAAGAACATCAGTCAATAGGCTGAGATTTGTTCAAAGTTTCTTAAGAAAATCAGGCTTTTTAGAGATTAATTATGGCAGGGAAGCTATTATCTGCGATCGCTCCTGTGTTTCATTAAGAGTTATAAAAGTTTGTATCTGAAGCATATCCTTTGAATCAAATAAAACTAGCTTGATTCAAGCTTAAGACATTTTTAAGATCTATCTATAGGCAGAGAGAGAAGTCTTGAAAGGGTTCATAAGCTCGGAGTTGTGGGCACTTTGACTAAGGGGATCGCCCTCAATAAAGGCGATCCCCGCTTTTTTTCTAACTAAAACAGGATTGCCAATCACATGAAAAGTTGACATAATGAAAAACATAATAAGGCTTATTGCCTAAGTTGAACTTTCTTTAACGAATACGGGCAAACTGTATTTATCTAAAGCCAAACCCCACAACTTCTGCAATTTGAAACTGCTTTTCTCCGTAAAACTACTGCATCGGGAGTTCCAAGATGAAGACTATCCAAAGTATTGAAAGTGTTGAAAGTGTCGAAAGCATTTATTGCCCCAACTGTGGCAACTCTGCTGAGCGGCACTATCTGTCTAGCGATCGCCTGGTACGAACCCAGTGCCCTCGCTGCGACTATCTGATGATTACCTGCTCTAGCACAGGTCGCGTGATCGAAGCCTACGCGCCGGGTCTATTTGCATGAGCGCATAACGGCTAAGTGCCATGCCGATAGGCAAATATCGCTATTTCAAAAAACCTTTTGATGAAATTCTTTAAGGCACTGCCCCAGACCCAGTCTGGGGCTTTTTACGGTTTAGGCGCTGAAATTACGACGCCAGCGTGGGCTCGGATACCGTTGAGGCTCGGAGCTGACCGCAGGCCGCATCTTTTTCCAGACCGCGAGAATAGCGAATGCTGACGGCGATATGGCGATCGCGCAGACCCTGAGCAAACGCATCCACCTGCTGCCGGGTAGGCCGCTGATACTCGACTTCAGCAATAGGATTATAAGGAATCAAATTGACGTGGCTTTGGAAGCCGCGCAGCAGGCTGGCTAATTCTGCTGCATGAACTGGCTGATCGTTTAGCCCTGCCAGCAAAATATACTCAAACGACACCCGCCGCCCGGTCTGTTTAACATAGTCCCGGCATTCCTCGATCAGGGCGGCTAGGGGGTAATGGTTAGCGCTGGGAATGAGCTGCTGCCGTAGCGTCTGGTTGGAAGCGTGCAGGCTTACCGCCAGGGTGATTTGCAGATCGCGGTCGGCTAACTGCCGAATGCGCCCCGGAATGCCAACGGTTGAAAGGGTGATCGATCGCTGACCAATGCCGATATCGCGGTTAATGGACTGAATCGCCGCGATCGCATTGTCGGCATTCAACAGCGGTTCGCCCATGCCCATGAACACGATGTTGCTCACCCGCTGCTGAAAGTCTTCCTGCACCGTCAGCACCTGATCGACAATCTCGTGGACGGCCAGGTTGCGAATATAGCCGCCTTTGCCTGTCGCGCAAAAGTCACAGGCCATCGGACAGCCTACCTGGGATGACACGCAAACCGTCAGCCGCTTATCTGCCGGAATGCCGACCGCTTCAATAATTTGCTGATCGGCCAGCTTCAGCAGAAACTTGACCGTTCCGTCTGGAGCCTGGGAGCGACGATAGATTTCAGAACGACCCACTGGCGTGTCGGCTACAGCCTGACGGAACGCCTTAGAGAAAACGGTAATCTCGCTGAGCGATCGCGCCCCTTGCTGATAAATCCACTGGTGTAACTGCTTGCCCCGGTAAGCAGGCTGACCCTGCGCCTGCACCCAAGCCGTAAGCTGCTCAGGCCCCAGACCCAGCAGCGGAACGGATGACGATGCGACGGCGGCATGAGGGCTAGACATAGGAAGGCAGTAAGAACGTCTCAGCCTTCCATCTTAGATCCTTTTTCTAATCGTCATTGCCGGGTTCTACCTGATCAGTTGGCTCATTGATTAGCTCAACCAGTCCCTCCGACAAAAACTTCGGATCCATAAAGACGACTTTGGAGTTGCTGCTCTCTCCCAGCTTTTGGTTCGATTCCACATACTGCTGAGCTAGCAAAAAATTCAAGACCTGCTGGCGATTCTTAGCGCCCTGCAGGGCTTCAGAGAGCAGGCGCATTGACTGCACCGTCCCTTCAGCACGAGAAATAGCGGCCTGTTTTTCTCCCTCGGCTTCTGTAATGGCGGCTCGCTTTTTAATTTCTGCTGCCTGCTGAAGCTGCATAGAGTCTCTCACCTGCTGGGGCGGCTCAATACTCTGCACCTCCACCCGCGTCACCTTTACGCCCCAAGGTTCGGTGGCTTCATCGAGCTGATCTAGCAGAACTTTATTTAGCTCATCACGGGAAGAAAAGGTTTCTTCCAGCTTCATTTTGCCGATCGCCGATCGCAGCGTTGTAGTCACCAATTCCTCAATCGCTTCCTCCACGTTCTCAATGGCGTAGTAGGTGCGCTCTAGATCCAGGATTTTCCAATAGACAACGGCGTCAACTTCTAGGGGTACGTTATCGGCGGTAATCGCAGATTGCGGTTCAATATCCAAAAGCTGCTCTCGAATCGTGTCTTCTAGCACCACGCTATCGACGACAGGAACAATAAAGTTCAGACCCGGTCTGAGCTTGCGCTGATAGCGACCCAGCCGCTCTATCAGCGCTTCATTTCCCTGTTTAATCACCCGAACCGAACCAATCGTATAGCCAATGACCACAAAAGCTAAGACTAGGATTGATGGCCCCATACAAGCCCCCCTTGACAGGCGTATCCCTGTTTAATTGAACGCTTCAGAACTTTAAAAGTTATATCGAACAGTCTAAGCTTTGGCGATTGATTATGGCCGTTGGATAGCAGAAATTGTCTCAGTCTTGATAACTGATGCAGGTTCGTCCACTCAGTTTGGCTTTAGGCCGCGTTCAGCATGGCGACCATGGCAATGATGCCAGCAACCACCATCAAAATAGCGGGCATGGGCTTGCGGGTTTTGAGATAGCGGCTGATAAAGACGACAATCAGCAGCACTGTGACGACTAAAGACAACGTCCAGCCCCAGGCAATTCCCTGAAACTGCAAAATGCCGCCCAAGATCAGCAGCAAGCCGCTCACAATGCCTGAAACCAAAGAAACCTGACTCTTGGCCTGGGCATATCCAATGACGCCACCGACTAGCGCTAGGAGACCGTAGGCGATCGCTGCTACTATACCTAAATTCATAAGCTGGCTCACTCTCGACGCTGCAAGCCTCTATCGTGCCAGGTTTCCGCAAGGTCGCCGTCAGTTTCAACGAATTCGTAACATTCAGCCAGTCTCAGGTTTATAGGTTGCTATGGGTGGTCTGACAGCCGACATTTTGACGCCAATCAATCGCTATCGCCAGCAGGCAGCGGCGCTTTTGCTCTATCAAAACGTTTTGCAGCCGCCCCTAGGCCAGCTTTTTTTACAGCTTTTAGAAACCCTGGCGAATCAAGAGGCAGAGCGCAGTTTACGCACTTACGGTCTCTGGTTTGCGGCTCTAGCTGAGCAGGGCCAAACCTGGCAGCAGTATTTAGTCGAGCAAATTCTGCAGGACGACAATGTCTTTAGCCGGCAGGTGCAGCAGGCTGAGCTGAGTCAGCTACCGCCAGCGCTGGTGCAGGCGGCTAGGCACGACTTGAAAATTTTGCAGGATTTATATCGTTGTCAGCCTGAGGAAGTCGTCCGCTGGGTTAGCTGTCTCTGTGAGAAATCTATCTCTCTGGTGCCCTGGACGCTGGAAAAAGACACTGTCCCTGACTGGACGCAGCGCTCAGACTGGGCTGAGGCCGTCAGCGCTTTGGCCATCCACTATCAGCAGCAGGGAACGGGCCTGTTTGCTGAGTTTCGAGCGCTGCGCTGGCAGCAGGGGCAGCTCTTAGGTATTGCTCACCCAGATCCGGTTCGCCTGGATGAACTGGCTGCCTACGATCATCCCCGCAGGACGCTGATACGCAACACGGAGTTTTTGCTGGCGGGGCGAGCGGCGCTGCACGTATTGCTCTATGGCAGTCGCGGCTCGGGGAAGTCCTCGCTGGTGAAGGCGCTGGTGAATGAATATGGCGATCGCGGGCTGCGACTTATCGAAGTGACTAAGGCTAACTTACAAGCGCTGCCGCAGATTGTGGAGCGAGTGCGATCGCTGCCGCAAAAGTTTATTATTTTCGTCGATGATCTCTCGTTTGAAGAGGATGATGAGTCGTTCAAGGCGCTCAAGGTAGTCTTGGAGGGCAGCGTCACGGCGCGGGCACAAAACCTAGTGGTCTACGCCACTTCTAACCGCCGCCATTTGGTGCGGGAATTTTTTGACGATCGCCCCCGTCCCAGCGATGCCGATGAAATCCATACCTGGGATACGGTGCAGGAAAAGCTGTCTTTTAGCGATCGCTTCGGTCTCACCCTCACTTTTGAACCTGCCGATCAGTCTACTTATTTAGTGATTGTGCATCACTTAGCTCAGCAGGCTGAGATTGATTTGCCTGCTAATGAGCTAGAAGCCAGAGCTTTGCAGTGGGCCACGCGGCATAATGGGCGATCGGGCCGGACGGCGCGGCAGTTTGTAGATTTTCTCAGCGCTGAGCTAGCCGCCGAACCGTCCTCTGCTAATTGAGCTACGAGGAAGCGGGCAGCCCCCACCCGATTCAACCGTCTACTGGCGCAATACTAAAACCGGGCAGTGGGAAAATCTGACCACCCGCTCAGCTACCGAGCCGAGGAAAAAGCGGGCAATGCCGGTACGCCCGTGAGAGGGAATCACAATCAGATCAATGTCATTATGGGTAGCGTAGTCAATAATTTCAGAGCTAGCATTGCCCACAACTACCTGGAAATGTAGCTTCTTATCGGCTTCTGAAGAGCGCTTAGCGTAAAAAGCCTCTTCAACATGCTCGCGACGGCTCTTTTCATCTATGGTTTGCCAAATCACCCCCGGATCGGTGGCTTCCAACGCGGGCAAGACGTGCAGAACATGAACTTTAGTGGGATCGCTGACAAAGCTGAGGGTGTCATCTAAGGCTTGAAACGCCTCCTCCGAAAAGTCAATAGGAACGAGAATCCGATCTTGTGAAAATAAGGTCATCTTAAACAGCCGATTGATAGTGCAACGGGCAGCCCCCTCCCTATCTTCAGCAATTAGGGACAGTTGTCTGCCAACTTAACTACAAATCTTTGTACGGTACTGGCGTAGGTCTTGCTTTGGTAGGTGGTGTTTTGGGACAGCAGTGCGCTAGGATGCCAGCGTTTGGCGCGGTAAGACAGATCCCATGAGGCCATCGACTCCACAGACAGCATCGAAAGCAGGCTCAGGGCTGGCGATCGCTACGTTAGCTGCTATCCTAGCGACGCTCATTGTCAATGCCCTCTCCAACCTGTATCCGCCCCAAGGGCAGAACATTGGTGAGATTTCTAATACAGTTCTTAGCGGCGTTTTGATCACGCCCGCTGGCTATGCCTTTGCCATTTGGGGCGTCATTTATATAGGGCTGATTGCCTATGGGCTGTATCAGCTACGCCCAGCCCAGCGTCGAGCCGCCGATATTCAGCGGGTCAACGTGCGGCTAATTGTTGCCTGTGTGGCTCAAATCATCTGGGTCTATTTGTTTACGCTGCAGCTCTTTAGCCTCTCTGTTCTCGCCATGCTGGCGATTTTGTTCGCTCTGATTGGCGCTTACCTGCAGATAAATCCCTTACAAGAAGCCGTTTCTCGTCAGCGAAAATGGTTTGCCCAAGTACCGCTGAGTATCTATCTAGGCTGGATCTCAGTTGCCACAATAGTCAACGTGGCCTCAGCTCTGTATAGTCTTGGCTGGCAGGGCTGGGGACTCAGCGCCGTCGGCTGGACGGTGCTGATGCTGATTGTGGGCGGACTGCTGGCGGCTTTGGTGGCCTTGCAGCGCCGGGATGTGGCTTTTACGCTGGTCTATGTCTGGGCCTTTGGGGCGATTGCTGTGCGCCACCTGACAACGCCTTCCCTTTGCCTGACGGCAGGCGGTTTAGCGATCGCTCTGGTGCTTATACTGCTAATCGGGGAGCAACTGCGCCGTCGGGCAACCGCTTAAGCCCTGCAGAACCATAGCTTGCTCTACTATTGATGATCCCACTGTAGAACCGACAGAAAGACTAGGCTGAGCGCAATCACGCTGCCCGTAAACAAAAATTGCCAGCCAAGAAACCAGGGTAAAGCCGCGATCGCGCCTAAATGCAGGCCGCTAGTCAGAGCCAGCGCCCGCGATCGCATTCCCCCTGCCGTGACGCCATATCCTAGAGCGCTGAGGCCCAGCCAGAGAGGACAAAGATTGAGCAGAATGCTGGGACAGCCTCCAAAAATGCCATAGTCGGTGAGACAGACACCGAGCAGCATCAGGGCTGACCAGTAGTAAATAATCCAGCGGAGATTTTTGAGCTGGGCCCACTGCCAGGTGAGCCAGTTGGTCACCATGATTGCTAGACCGGACAGGCTAGACCAGGCGATCGCCTGCCAGTACCAGTCCAGCGGCGAAAACTGAGCAGTGGCAAAAATGACAAACACGCACCAGGCCCATAAAATGAGAGCCTGATCTAGCCGCGTATAGTAGGTTTCTAAAAAAGCGCGATCGCCCCCCCAGCGCAGATGAAAAACGCCCTGCCTGTCCTGCGGCTGGTGAAGGGGCTGCTTTAGTTGAAAAATAGGTTCTTTATAATTCAAGCTCTGCATCTGAGCTTATACTCTCATATTATTTACGAATGTTAACAGACCGCTCCCAGCTCTGAAAGCGGTCAAAAGCATGAAAATAGCTTTAGAGCAATAAAACTTTACGTCTGTAGCGATTGATAGGGAGATGTCTCAGCCCGTGGATGCCCGCCAGTTTGCCCCCGCCACCCAGCGTAACCGAGAGCCGATTCTTCAAGTGCTACAGCAGGTACTCCCCTCTGACGGAGCGGTGTTAGAAATTTCAAGCGGCACCGGAGAACATGCCGTTTTCTTGGCACCGCGCCTGCGATCGCCCGCCTGGATTACTTCGGATCTCAGCCCGGAGGCACGAGCCAGCATTGCCGCTTGGCAAGCCCACAGTGCTGCAGACAATCTCTATGGGCCGGTGGCGCTAGACGCGCGTGAGGCCCCGTGGCCGGTGGAACAGAGTCCCTTGCCTGAGCCTCTACAGGCGCTTGACTTAGCACAGCAGCCCATCTGCGCCATCGTCAATATCAACATGATTCACATTGCTCCCTGGTCTGCTTGCCTAGGGCTGATGGCCGGAGCTGAGCGCCTTTTGCCTATAGACGGCCTTCTCTATCTCTACGGCCCCTTCAAGCAAAACGGCCAGCACACCGCGCCCAGCAATGCTACCTTTGACGCCAGCCTGCAAGCCAGAAATCCGGAATGGGGAGTGCGCGATTTAGAAGCGGTAATCGCGATCGCCCAGCAGCACCAGCTCTCGCTGCTCAAAACAGTAGACATGCCCGCTAATAATCTGTCGGTGATTTTTCAGCGGCGCTAGCGCACTGTCACCTGCAAAATCAGATCGCTCATGCCCCAGACCTCAAAGAAGCGCTCCGAGAGTCCCTGACTGGCTTCGGACATGTCCCCGTCGGCATCAATCAGACCGCCTTCCAATAAACGTCCGCCGTCGGTGGCTAAGTCTAGGCGCAGGTCGCCCGATTCAGTTTGGTGAACTAATAGTCGACCGTTGGCTAAGACCTGTCCGGCGCGGCTAATCACTGCACATCGCATAGCTGAATGTCCTATCTCGCAAATTTCTACAGGTTTCCATCATGCCAGGATATGGGTGCAGGAACACCCTCTCTATTAAGGACTCGCTGTTGAGCCGCCAAATAGGCTGCTTGAAGCTTTGTATTAAACATCTGTGAATCTGCGTGAAATTTCGGGTGCCTTGGCTGTAGAAAAACTAAGCTTGATGAGTATCCGAGAAAGCACGTAGATCTCCCCCCAAAATGAATTATGAAGCTCCCTAATTTTCCGCTTGCGGCTGCATTTCTGGGCTTGACGATGTTGGGCGCTGCCTCAGCTAACGCGATCGCCAGCAGTCCCAACGGCTTTCCTGTTCTGTCTGATGAGGCTAGAGTGCTTGTCCAGCAAGAGCAGACTCAAAATATTAGCCTGAGTTTAAAAGACGAAGAGGAGCGGGAAGATTTGAATCCTTTTCTGTCCTGCAGGTATAGGGGAGTCTCTGACGATGGGGCACTGCAAGGAGCCAACTGTAAAAGAGCCAGCCTGCAGAGAATAGATCTCTCTGGACGCCAAATCAGTCTTTCGTTTTTCAACAACGCGACATTCGACAGCGTCGACTTGGCAAACGCTCGCTTAAGCAATATTTTTTTGAACAACGCCACCTTAAGAAATGTCAGCTTTAATGGAGCTACCTTCACCGATGTCAGCTTCAACGATGCCAATTTGCGCAATGTCGATTTAAGAGGCATCACCCAAATCAATGTCAACTGGAGCGGTGCCCGTCTAACTAACGTTCGGCTCAGTTCTGGTACGAATTTGGCAAATCTCAGCGGTTTGAGCTGCGAAAACGATGCTGAAAATGCCGGCGTGCAGATTTGCTCTACTCGGTAGCGCCATGCTCGAAATTATCTTTTGCTGCACAGCCTCTTGCTGCAGAGATAGCAAACTGCAGGGGGTCATTTTGCATAGAGCCTGATAATAGCGTCATTTCAAGAGAATCTAATGGCTCGCTACTTAGCTCAAAGCTGTTGGAAATGACGCTAACCCAGGGGACTGATACCGCGTCTGCCGCGATCGCCTCCCCTGGCTGCAGCGGCAACCCCCCGCGCCCGCTAATAATAAACTCACTTTGCTGCTCGGCAACTCTGCTACCAGTTCCGCATCCCTGAGCAATTTGGTTAGCGGCATCTGACAGGGTTGTGGGCAGTTCCACCAGTCCGCGATTGGGATCGACATCCGGGATTTCAATGACGATCTGTCCGGTTGCCGTAATGTTGTTTTCAGGGTCGCTGAGTGGATCGGCAGTATCTTGAATGGTGAAGCCATAAATGCCGCCAGAGGCGTCAATCGTCACATTCCCCCCCTGACTGGCACGGGCAATAATGTCGCTATTTTCTAAGGGAACAGCCACAACAATCGGGGCCGTGATGCTGATGTTGCCGTCAGAGCTGTTTGGGCTGGTTCCAGTGGCTAGCGTGGAGATGCGGCTGCCCTGACGCAGTAGCAGCAGGCGATCAAGCTGCAGGGTAATGTTGCCGCCGACACTATCTTCAGCTTCAGAAACTAGATTGGCATTGCTCAGCGTTAGCGTACCGGCCTGCAGTGAGATGGCACCCGCAGCGCCGCCGCTGGCAGAGGTATCGATAGAGCTGCCTGACTGGAAGTCAATAGCATTATTAGCCTGAAGCTCCACGCTACCGGCAGTACCGCTAGTCGCAGAGGTGTCGATATTACTACCGCTATTAAACAGAATGTTATTGCCTGCTCGCAGTTCTACGTCTCCAGCTATCTGATCCGTGCTAGCTGTTTTAATCGAGCCGCTACTGTTGAGCACAATGTCGTTGGCCGCATTGAGAAAAATATTAATTGCTGGCCCGAAAGAAGACACCTCAATCGGCTGGTTGAGAATGATATCGTTGCTGGCTTCTAGTCTTAGTTCACGGCTGCCAGAGAAGGAGGGAAACAAAAAGATTGACAAGGCCGTATCTAGAGTAATATTGCCAGCCTCATTGCCGCCGATGTCAGTAGTGAGGGTGACGTTGCTGCCGTTTTCTAAGGCATTTACAATATCCTGCGCCAGCACTGTGTTGCCCGTATTGGTCTGAGGGTCGTCGCTGCTGAGTGGTAGGGGGGAGGGGGAAGCACTGTCTACGATAGTGATATTAGTGGGGTCAATTAGCCAGAGTCCGGCAGCGCCATTGAGCGCGCTGGCATCCGGTACGGTAGTGAAGTTAAGCCGCAGTGCCTGACGACTGGAGGTTTCTATCAGACCGCCATCACCGGTGATCGCGCCCCCTCTGGCACTGAGGGTTCCGGCAATCTCAGCCGCTTCCTTGGCCCAGACAATGATTTGGCCGCCACTGCCGTTAGCTCTGGCATCAGCCTGAATTGTGGCATTTGGACCAATCACTGTACGCTGCGCTGTCGGCATAGTTGGGCGGCCCCGGTAGTCACCGCCAACAAAAACGCTGCCGCCGCCAGTGGTGCTAGAAACGTCAATACTAGCGGCCTCCAGCAGATTAACCGTATTGCCTAACAGTCGCACGGTGCCGCTGGGGGCTGTTAGCGTCCCTGTGCTGGTAGTTGTATTGCCAAACAGAGTAAGGCTTTCACCGGAAGCCACTGCCAAAGCGCCCTGATGCAAAATGTCACCTTGGGCCTGAGTCCCATACTGTACGCCTAGCGGCACGCTGATGCTCAGAAGTGAACTCTGAGGCTGAGCCGCGCTGAATTCACTACCATCGGCAAAGCTGATCGCCGCAGCGGTACTGGCGGTAAAAGAGCCGCGCAGGTCGAGCTGAGCCTGGGGGCCAAAAATAATGCCGTTGGGATTGAGCAGAAACAAATCGGCACTGCCAGCGACGCCCAGCGTGCCTAAAATCTTAGAGGGACTATTGCCCGTTACCCGACTCAAGATAGTTTCAATTCCGGCTGGGTTGGCAAAGTAGAGTCGCTGACCGCTGCCGACATTGAATTCTAAAAAGCTGTGGAACAGGTTGGTGCTGCGGATAGCGCCACCGTCGATCCGATCGGCCTGTTGCCCATCGATGATGGTCTGGGGCGTGACGATAGATCTCTCAGTCCCTAGGCTGCCATCTGGCAAAACTTGTCCTTGGGCAGGTAATGAGGCTGACAGGCTCAGCCCTAGCAGCAGCGGGCCAAACCAGTATCGTAGAATTTTCCTAGACTTATGCTGTTCCATCCCAGTGTTTGAGAGGCTTTCCAGGCATCGTATGACTTGCCGATCGGCTGGGTCAAGCTAGCCAAGCGATCGCTTACCCCAGCTTTATCCAATCAACCGCAAGTGCTTCAATTTGCCTGATTTGAGTCGCTGCACAGCGGTACGGGCAGGGCAGATGGGTTTGGCGTTGCTGCTGCCTGAGCGATAAAGAAGACATTGCCCGCCGCATCGGTGATCCAGCCTTGGGCTTCCGTCAGGGTCTCTGAGGTAGGAGGCAGGGCAGTGGGTTCCGCAGACGATGCCCCCGGAGAACTGACCCAGGGAACGACGGGTTCGCGATTACTCAAGAGGTCGTTAGGGGCCGCAGGCAATCCACCTCGACCGCTGATGACGAAATTACTTTGACGACAGCTTACCAGGTTGTAACTGGGGAAACTTTGTGTTTGGCGATCGCCAATAAGCGGAATTAGCTCGCCTTCTTCAAGCTCTACCAGCGCTTCGTCTTCTTCAAATTCTTCGCTTTCAAAGTCACCTAGATTGTCGCTGCTAATGTTGACATCGTTGCTATGGCTGTTGCGCAGGGTTTGAAAACCGCCTTGGCGATCGGTGATAAATCCCTCAAACTGACCGACCTCTAGGCTAATTTGCCCAGGCGCAATAATATCGGCATTGATCTCATTTGTAACAACCGGAAACTCAGATTCAAAAGATACGGCTCGCACCGTATTGGCCTCAATCGCTAGCAAATCGGTAGCGAACAGAAAACTCTGCTCGGCAATGTCTAGTCGGCTGGTGTTGACCGCAATTGTTCTGGCCGAGACTTGACCAGGTTCAAAGCTGCCAATCGTGACGTTGCTGCCTCGCAGCAGAACATCTCCGCCATTGGCAGAAATCCTGTCATTAAGCTCTACGCCACCAGAACCATCGCGATCGCGATCGGCCTGCAGCACCACGTTCAGGGGGCCGCTGGTAGAAATAATCTGATCGTCAATCAGAATGTTGTTGTCAGTGGCGAAGGTGAGGGTGGCTTCCCTTCCTGCTGTTTTGCGAATAGCTGCGCCAGGTTCCTGCAGAATATTACCAGCGGAGCCGACATCGGTTGTGATGGTGACGCTGGTGCCAGAATTAAGCGCGGCATTAATGTTGGCCGCATTGACGATGGCGCTACCGATGGGGCCACCGCTGGTAGAAATCGTGACGCTAGCCGGATCAATCAGCCACAGCCCGCCTGTACCATTGGCGGCGCTAGCATCGGGTATGGCTGTCAGGTTGAGGGTTTGTTTACTAGAAGTTTCAATCAGGCCGCCATTGCCTGCGATCGTCCCGCCTCTGGCGGTGAGGGTGCCGTGAATATTGGCAATTTCATCTGCCCAAACGATAACTTGGCCGCCATTGCCCGTATTGAGGGCATCGGCTTCTAAGGTTGCACCTGAAGCAACGGTGGTGACTTGAGCCGTGGGCACTGTAGCCCGTCCCTGATAGTCACCTCCCACTAAAATTCTGCCGCCGCCCGCTGCGGCTGAAACATCCAGGCTAGCCGTATTCAATACGCTGACGCGATCGCCTAGAAGCCGCAGTTCGCCTCCAGGAGCGGTCAGCGAGCCTGAGTGACTGAGGGTCTGGCCGAAGAAGGTCAAATTTTGCCCAGGGGCTAGGCTGAGGTCGGCCTGGTTGACTAAGTTTCCCTGGGGGCGATCGCCTGCCTGTACTCCCAGCGGCACGCTAATGCTGAGCAAGCCAGCCGACTGGGCTACATCGTCAACCTGCCAAGTGCTGCCATCGGTAAAGGCCAAGCTATCCGCCGTACTTGCGGTGAAAGAGCCACGCAGATCAAGCTGCGCATTGGGGCCAAACACAAAGCCGTTGGGATTGAGCAGAAATAGGTTGGCGCTGCCAGCTACGCCCAGGGTGCCGTCAATTTGGGACAGCGTATCTCCGGTAATCCGGCCCAAAATGTTTTCAATGCCAGCCGGATTGGCAAAGTAGATCTGCTGCCCGGTGCCCAGACTGAAACTGGTAAAGCTATGAAATAAATTGGGGCCACGGGCCGCCCCCCCCTCAATCAGCCCCGGCAAAACAACCGAGCTTTCGGTTCCCAAGGTGGTATCAGGAACGATTTGGCCCCAGACAGGCAGGGGCAAAGCTAACGCTAATCCGCAGACAATGGGGCTAAGCCAGCAGCAAGGCACTGAGCCGTAGAGTTTTTGCGGCATGGTGGCCTCCCTGTAGTCCATGCTCCTGCTTGGAAAATTGCAGCCGTCAGAACAGGCGCTGCAACCGTGATTAATTTAGCCTAGCTCAATTAGCGGGCTGTGATAGCGGGGTGAATCTATAAAGCTCAGCAGACGTGATAGGTGGGAAAAGTGCCGTATTGCTTAGCGTAAGGCGTTTGGCCCACGTACTCACAGCTAAAATCTGTGATGCTTTCAGACGAAGCGATCGCCGCAAAGGCTTGACTAGCATAGACCTTGCCCGGTGGCGTAATCGGCTCCATGCGAGCAGCGTAGTTAACGTGGGTGCCGATATAGTTTTCCTGGCCGCTGATCGGATCTAGGCTGCGATGTACTGGCCCAGCATGAAGGGCTATGCGCAGGTTGAGATCAGCCGGTAACCCCTTGGCTGTCCAGTCAATTCGCTGAATCAAATCGCAGAGCGCCAACGCAAAGTTGCCTGCCTGCCGTACATCCGCAAAGACAAAATAGAGGGCATCCCCCCAAGTATTGCGCAGCAGCGGCTGGTACTGCGGCTGGTTAGATAGCTCAGCCACCTCACTCAGGAAGCAATCCACAAAGGGTAGAAACTGTTCTTCAGCCAGCTTGGCAAAGTTAACCACATCGGCAAACAGCAGGGCGCGAATTTGGCGATCGCTAACGGTTGAAAGCGCCGTCGAGCGATTTGTGGGCTGGGTAGTTGGGACGTCTGGCGTCACCGATGAGCTAAGTGTAGCCGCTGGGCTGCCTGAGAGTTTGAGAGGGGACTGCTGGAGGAGATCTGCCAGATTGATCACATCAACTGCCTCAGACCACTGTTGCCAGTAGCCCACCGCGCTGGCCGTTCCGCCCCGGCTGTCTCCCGGTTCACCATTCCAGACTGCTAGAGACAGCAGTTCTGTGCCTAACTGACGGGAGCGAATTTTAGCCAAGCCGTGCAGCAGTCGGTGGGAATATTCGTATGATACCGAGGCAGCCGTGGCTGGTTTACGGTGGGGCGCGACAATTACCTCGGTGGCCTGCTGCAGGACGTGGTCGAAGCGATCGCGCCAGCTCTCTCCCGCCGCAATCTCAACCGAGTCTTGAATAAACTGCTCCCGCTCAAAGGGCAGCACCACATGCAGTTCTCCCTGTAACTCCAGCAGCGCTTCTAAAAACAGGATGTCTGAACCACAGGCAGCAGAGGTATAGCCCAAACGGGCGTTGAGCTGCTGCAGGCGATCGCGAATGGCCTGATAAACCCGTGGCGCTAAATCTGGCGGAAATCTTGGCACCGGGCGATCGGGGCGATCGATCATGTGGCCGCAGAAGACTACGACTCTGGGGAGCTGAAACCACCGCTTAATCTGACTAAGATCTAGGCTGAGATACTGGGCAATGAGCAGCGCGTTACGGCGGCTCGAACTGAGGTTGCCAAACTGCCTTTGCCCAACCGCGACAGCTTGACCATAACAATCCTCGGCTTCAGCCAAATTGCCTAGAATCAGAGCGGCTTCGCCCAGCGTAGCTAGCAGCCAGTAGCGATCGCTGGCGGCCTGAACCTTATCTAGCTGAGACAGACATTGATGACGCACCTGCTGGGCAAATGCCTGAGCGTACTCAACTTGTCCCTGCAGTAAGGCCATCGTGGCCCCATTGATACCCGTCCAAATGCTGCGGTTGAGGCGGTAGGCTTGCTGATAGTACTGGGCGGCTAAGCGCAGATGGAGTTTCTGACTGGCCGCCTCTGTAGCTTGACTCCACAAATCTTTGTGCGTACGGGCTAGCAAACCCAGGGTTTCTTCGTTCCGGGGGTGCTCCTGCACCAGCTGCAGCAGGAGCCGATTTGCAGACAGGGTAGCGCCGCTGCGGGCAAGTGCCAAAGCCAATAGCTGCCGAATGCGCAAATCTTGGGGCCAGTGTTTTCGCCCTTCTGCCAAAATGTCATAGCCAATCAGCGGCTCTCCCGCCAGCAGAAAGGCATTGCCAAGCGTCTGATAGACCTCTGGCAGGTGACGCTTCAGCCGAATGCTGCCCTGCCACAGCGAGATTAAAGTGGGTAGTCCTGTCCGACTTGCGGCCTGAATCTCTTGCAGAATGAGCTGATTTTCTAAGAGCAGATCAGCTATTTCAGAGGTAAGCTGCCGTTTTTCTTCAGTAGATTCCAGCATTTTGTGCCTTATTACAGTTAGGCATCTAGCTCCGGCTCCCGCACGACCTGGTTGACTCTCAAGACACCAACTTGCCCTGCACTACGTCCGCTAGCACCTCTTCTTCGCCGTTCAGCTCAACGATCTGCAACAGTCCGGAATTGACCAAAGGCATGGCTCGCTGATCTGCTACGGGTTCTCCCCGCATAGCCTTAGCAATGATGTCAGCCGTGCGCCCGCTGCCGCTGATGACAATGATAGGCCGATGTTCAGCCAAACTACAGGCTGCATCTTTCCAGGTGACACCGCCGCCATTGACCAAGAGAGTAACGGAGGGCATATCACTCGCGATCGCCGTGGCTAGGCGGGCAATCCAGGGACTTTCATCCCCCCACTCGTTACCAGGTACTAAAAAACAGTGGGTATGGTGGGGTTCTAACGGCGCGGCATCAGGATGGGAAGAAGGCTGCGTCGGTAGAGAAACCAAG
This sequence comes from Sphaerothrix gracilis Ecp01, assembly GCF_030405905.1. NCBI lineage: Bacteria > Bacillati > Cyanobacteriota > Cyanophyceae > Nodosilineales > Nodosilineaceae > Sphaerothrix > Sphaerothrix gracilis. Next base: position 88,640 of record NZ_JASATW010000011.1, on the reverse strand, counting down.
CCGATAGGAGCAACGCCTACCAAGGGGAAAGAAGCGCCGATCTTCAAGCGGGCTTTGCCCATCAGCTTCATGACGCCAGCATCGGTGCCGCCGTCAATGACTACCATGTTGAGCTGTTCTGCTAGGGGAGCCAAAACTTCCGTGAAGAGTGCCTGCAACCGATTGAAGTCTTTTTGGCTAATTTTGCTAGCACCGCCCACCAAAACCAAGGTGCGTCGCCCTGACGGAAGCTTCAGTGTCTCGACAGCTTTGGGCAAGCTATCTTCAGCCTGCAAAACTAACACTGAGGCGGCTAGCCCTGCGGTTGGAGTTGGCTGAAAGCTTGGTTGCATAGTCAGAGGCAATACCATATGTAGACTCAATATTACGCTAATTCTTTAAGATGTTCCCACCGCGACATTTCGTTATACGGCGACTTTATAGTTCGCTCCGTTGGCACTTAAGATAGCTTTATCTTTATAGGGAAATGCACCTAAGTGATAAATAGGAGAATTCCCAAGATCGGCCCGTTACGATCTATTGGCGCTGCGTTAGGGGTCGAATGGGGCTGTCAGTTTACTCCCTACTCCTGTTTCAACCTAGAATGAATTTAGTGACGTATTCAGGACATTGGTCTTATGCCTGTGGAAACCGTTGGCAATCCTCCCCCCGAAGCTGATCAGTTGCGCGTTGAGCTGGAAAAGCAGCTGCCAGATATCATTGCCAGCTTTAGCCAGGTTTTACAAGAAAAATTCGGCTTTGAAGGAATTCGAGTGGGCGGATTTACTATTGTTCCCGCAGAAGCTGCTGAGCAAATTTCATGCGATGAAGAGAGCTGTTCTGTGGATTGAAGCCGATTCAACGGCTGCTTCCTAAGCCAAAGCAGCTTGGCTACCCCTCACGAGCTGTCAACCGTAATGCATATCGTGCAGAGGCGGCTGTTTAGGCTTTGTAAAGCGGCGTAGCCCCAGAAGCTGTAGCAAGAAGCATCCTATGTAAAGCGGATTGTAAAACAAATAGCGCTGCCACAGTCGCCCCGGCTCCTGCACTAAGCGAAATAGCCACTCCAAGCCCCGCTTTTGCATCCAGCTAGGAGCCTGCGGCAAAATGCCCGCGTGAAAATCAAAAGCGGCTCCGATCGCCAAAATTGGCATCGACAGGCGATCGCGATATTCATAAGCCCACACCTCCTGGCGCGGACAGCCCAAGCCCACAAACACAATCCGGGCACCGCTAGCGCGAATCGTCTCCGCGATCGCGGTCGTCTCCGCCTCCGAAACCCGGCAAAAGCGCGACGGCTGACTGCCCGCTACGGCCAGATACGGAAATCGAGCCTGCAAGTTCTGAATGAGTGCCTGCAGCACCGCCGGCCGACTACCGTAAAAGTAAACGGGAATACGCTCCTGCGCCGCGCGATCGCAAACCTGCAGCATTAAATTAGGCCCGTAGACGCGATCGCGCAGCCGCCTCTGATGTAGCCAGTTCAGCGCCCATCGCACTGGCTGTCCGTCCGGTACTACTAAGTCTAGGTGATTCAAACGGTACCCCTGTTTTTCATCAAGTACCCCCGTCATCACGCCATGAACCGCCAGCGCCGAAACCCCCAAAGGTTGGCTCTGCTTTGCCGCCGTCATAATTCGACTCACAGCGGCCTCATAGTCAATAGCGTTGACCTGAATGCCCAGAACGCTGTATTTACCCTGATCAATCATGCTGTTAATCGCTTAAGCCTAGATGAGGGCTTAAATCGTCATTTGCGGCACACTGAATTTACACATCGCTAATCTAAGTTAAGTAGCTGTAAAGTTGCACTTTGACCTCTTGTAGACTGTCATCATCTTGCCTCTTGGATGAAGAAACAGCAAAGCCCCGCTTCAGAGCCTATTGTAGATATCCGCACGCCGCGACAGATGAGGCCAAGCCATATTCTGTCCTGGCGCTGGCAGCGAGTTTTAGTGCTGCTGCTGGGGGATATTCTGGCCCTGGCCGTGGCTTGGCAAGTCGCCCGCTATCTCAACCAGTTTTATTCCCCTATTCCGGCTGAGCTGGTGTGGTGGGTGTGGCTGGGTCTGCCCAGTCTATTCTGGATTTTTGTGGCGGCGACGCTGCTGCTGTTTGCCCAAAGCGGGCTTTATGGCAGTTCGGTGCAGGTGAGCAACTACCTACGCGCCGGCAAGCTGGTCAGTATTGTCTATTTGATGTCGCTAGCGCTGGGCTATTTCTATAACCCCAAGCTAGATCCGCCGCGATCGCTGTTTTTAGCCGCCTGGGTCAGCAGCGTTGTTTTGGTAATCAGCCTGCGTTTGGTGCTTACAGCCATTCTGCGACGGGTAGAACTGTCCCATACACAGCTAGCCGTATTTATTATTGCGCCGGCTCATCGGCTGAAAAAGCTGGCAGATACCCTCAAGCGGCGATCGCACTATCAGGTCGTCGGCGGGGCGCTGTCTTCAATGGCTCATACCCGCGCCACTTACCAGGCTATTTTGCTTGCCAAAGCGCAAGAGGTGCTGATTGAAGACTTGCCGAATGTAGAACTGGCTTCCAGCCTCTACTGGCAGCTCAAGCGAGACGGCATTGCTCTGAAGCTGATCCCCTCTAGTCGGGAAATGCTCTATCGCCGGGGTGTGCCGGAGGTCTTTGCCGGATTGCCTACCCTGCGGCTAGAAGCTCCCTTGATTGACGGGCTAGACTATCACATCAAGCGGGCAATGGATTTCTGCGGCGCGAGTTTGGGGCTGCTTCTGCTCGCACCGCTATTTTTAGCCGTGGCGATCGCCATCAAAATCAGCTCACCGGGTCCGATTTTCTTTCGCCAAGAGCGGATGGGTCTGCATGGCGAAGTTTTTCAGGTCTGGAAATTCCGCACTATGAGCGCCAATGCCGCAGCGCTACAGCAGGTTCTAGAAAGCCAAAATGAAAACAAAGATGGCATTTTGTTTAAGATCAAAAACGATCCGCGCGTAACGGTCATAGGCCGATTTTTGCGGCGCACCAGCCTTGACGAACTGCCTCAGCTTTTCAATGTGTTGTGCGGCCAGATGAGCCTGGTTGGGCCGCGACCACTGCCGCTGAGAGATATAGCCCAATTTAATCCCTGGCACCACATTCGCCATCAGGTTTTGCCGGGTATCACCGGACTCTGGCAAATCTCCGGGCGATCGGATCTTGACTGCTTTGATGATGCCGCCCGCCTAGATCTGCACTACATCGATAACTGGTCGCTGAACCTAGACCTGGAAATTTTGATCGAGACGATCCGCATCGTCATTTTTGGCAAAGGAGCCTATTAAAGCTGATGATGGCCTACTGGCAAAAAGTTCGCCCCATCCTTGGTCGCTGGTTACTGCCAGATCTATCCCCATTGGCCCTAGAAAATGACCGCCATTCCTGGCGCGGTCAGATTCTGGGCTGGCTGTGTTTAGCGGCTCTAGTCTGCTTCACCTGGTTGCCCGCTAGCTATTTTCGCATGGTGGGCTGGCCCTGGATTTTAATCTGGCAGTTGGGCTTCCTCTGCATGGGCCTCTGGCTGATTTCGATGCTGCGGCAGTTCACCATTCCCTTTCGATCGCTGGGCTATGGTTTAGACGCGCTAGCTGGCCTCACAGCCCTTGGGCTGGTGCTTACCGCTGCTGGTAGCCAGTTTCGGTCTGTAGCCGCTTGGAATATTGGGCTGGTTTTTGGCTACGGTCTTTTGCTCTATGGCTTTCACAACTATATTGCGGGTGATGCCGTCAAGCGCTATCTGCTCTGGTTTGGCTTAGCCGTGACGGGCGTGATTACGAGCCTTGTGAGTCTTGCCTATTGGCAGCCCGATACCCAGATGTGGCAGTCCGGCGATTTTAGCGCGGCTATTCGCAATGCTTTACCGCTGGGACACCACAACTTTGTGGGCGGATACTTGGTTCTGGTGCTACCGTTAGTAGCCCCCTTTGCCCTTGCCCAGCAGGGCTGGCGGCGCTGGGTAGGACTTGCGGCCACTGGGATAGTTCTAGGTGCTCTCTATGTCAGTGGTTCACGGGGAGCTTATTTGGGCTTTTTAGTTTGGGCGATCGCGGCGATGGGGGTCGCCCTCTGGACCAGCCGGGGGCCGCAGCGAAAACGTCTGCTTATCGGTAGCCTGCTGGGTCTGATAGTGATTTTGGCGGGGATTGGCAGCAATCCGCGAGTTCGCGATCTCGTCACAGGTATTCAGCTACAGGGCCGCGGAGACAGCGCCCAGGTAACAATTGCGGACAGTCCGGCCCGCGATCGCTATTTCATGCTGCAAATTGGCAAGAACATTCTGCGCGATCGCCCGTTCTTGGGCGTCGGCCCCGGCAACCTGTCCCGTGTTTCTAATCTCTATCGCCCGATTGAAACCGGAACCGGACTCAATCATATTCAGCAATTGCACAACACGCCCGTACAGCTAGCGGCAGAGCTCGGCCTCATCGGCATCGGCCTGTACGTTGGCTGGCTTGCTAGTATTGGCTGGCTTTGGCTCAGACTGGCCCGAAAAGATTTAGCAACGTGCGATCGCCTTTTGCTCTATGGTGTCGGCGGCAGCTTCTTAGCCTATGGCGTTTCCAGCCTGACTGACTACCAGCTTGAAAATATTGGTATCGCCTCAACCCTGGTCCTCAACTTGGTTTTGCTCACAGGACTGGCCGCCGCTCAGCTCCAACCGCCCCCACCTATACCCCAGCGATGGCGGCGCCTTTTGAGTTTAGCCGTGCTGGCTGGTTTAGCGATCGCCTTTAGATTGTGGCTGCCCGCAGATGTAGCCCTCGCTTTGGGAAGTCAGGGAGCCGACGAAGCCAGGGGGGCTGATTTCTCGGCGGCTGACTCCCGCTGGACACTGGCGGCCAAGCTACAGCCCTGGGATCCAACCTATGGGGCACTGGCAGGTCAGCAACTTTTGGAAATTCAAAAGTTTGTGGCAGCCGAGGCCAGCCAGGAAATTATTGCAGCAGCGATTTTAGAACATTTTCAGCAGGCGGTGACCGCCGCTCCCAATGACGTTTGGTTCAATCAAAATTTGGCACTTCTCTTAAAAAACGAGCCGCAGCAAGCTGAGGTGTACGCTAGCCGCGCCGCGCAGCTCCTGCCCCGCAATGAAAACTTTACCTACTATCTCTTGGGACAAATCTATATGGCCCAGGGACAGCGTGACCGGGCGATCGCCGCTCTGGCCTTAGAGGGAATGGTGAGTCCTAGCTTTTTAGTCATGCCCCAGTGGGGCAGTCCGGCCCTAGAAGCGCTGCGCTTGCCTGCGGTAAATACCTTCTTGGCGTATTCTGAAGGGCTATTAGAGAAACTTGATCCCGCCACAGCCGGATACCGTCAGCTATACGAGCAAACAGCTCTAATTCGCTGGTGGTATAGCGGTTTAGCAGACAACCTGAATCCTGGGCTTTTGCGTCCGGTCGTGCAGGCTCTTTTTTTAGCCGAGGCCGAACCGCAGGCGGCGATCGCGCTTTTAGATCAGGCGATCGCCAGCAGTTCAAATTCTCAGGAATTTGGGCTGCTCAAAGCCTGGATCGCTCCAGACCCATATTTAGCTAGCTACTTGCGGGAATTAAATCTCTCTGCTTCAGAAGCCGCCGCCGTAAGACAGCACATCTATGACTACCGCAATGTTCGTATCTGGCTGAGTTCTTTGGCTGAACCGACGCTAACTCACAATCGCCTACAGCTCGCGATGGCATATCGCAATCAGAATGCTCAAGCGATTAAAACTATTCTGCAGCCTGAGGATTTGCAAGAAAACGCCCTGGCTGAAACGCTTCAGCTTTTCTCAGACTATCCCCGTGAATTTCCGGCTTTAGACCGCTCAATTGAGCAGATTCGCACAGAAGCGCTAGGCTTACCGCATCCCACCCGCAATAACTTTCAAATTGTCGCTGCTGACGCCGCATAGTTCACTATGTCATCTTCTCAAAACCGATCTCAGGCCAAATCCCGCACTGATGGGCAGCTACTTTGCCTCCTGACCGCGATTGCTTACGGCCTGTTTACCCTATTGCCCGGTAGCAACAGCCTGATGGTGCTATGGCCCTGGGTATTTGTTTGGCAAGTAACGCTGGCCCTGCCCTTTATTTGGCTACTCTGGCAGCTCTGGTATAAGCCCAGCAGCAATTTCAGATTAGGTAATGGCTGGGACTGGGGAGCGGGTCTAACGGTTTTGGGGATTGGCCTGACTACGCTCTTGGCCGAATTTCCGCAGCAGGCGCGCTGGTATGGCTGGGCGGCGCTGTGTGGCGTAGCGGCGCTTTATGCCCTCAGCGGCTGGCTGACCTGCTCAAGGCGCTGGTATGCTCTGTTAGTCTTTCAAGCGGGTTTAGGCATTGCCTTTATTGTGCTAAGCCTGGGGCTATGGATTGGGCAAACCTATCTGCCCGAACTGGCCCGCCTGCAGACACTACAGCAGTATGGCGTAGTGGCTGAATTTAACTTCGGCTACACCAGTCTGCGTAACTGGCACCCGATTGGTCATCAAAATTACGTGGCCGGATATCTGATGCTAATTCTGCCGCTGCTAGCGGGGTTCAGCCTGATCCAAAAAGGCTGGCGGCGCTGGATTTGGCTAGCAGGTTTAGGTCTAGGGCTAGTAGATTTATACACCACTAGTTCGCGGGGGGGCTTTTTGGGCCTAGCGGTGCTAGGAGTAGCGGCTTTTTTACTGGCGCTGTGGCGTAGCCAGCTCCCTAAGCTGTGGCTGTGGCTCAGCGGACTAGGGTTTGCCGGAATTCTACTGCTGCTAGTTTGGACAAATAGCCGTCTGCGATCGCTGATTCAAGGCGTTCTCACGGGCCAGAGCGGGGGAGAAGTCGCCTATCGCTTGATTACCAACCTGATTGGCTGGCGCATGGGGGCCGATCAGCCGCTGACGGGGGTGGGATTGGGCGGCGTTCCCATTGTCTATCAGGAGTATCGCCCGGCTTGGGCCGGGCGAGAGGCTGAGCTGGCCTTTCAGCTCCACAGTTCTCCGGCTCAGCTTTGGGGCGAGATGGGGGTTTGGGGCCTATTGATTCCTCTGGTCGCCATTGGCTTGCTGGTGTTCTCAAGCTATCGCTGGGCAACCCAGTCGTCCCCCCGTCCTCACCAGGTTTTGGTCTGGAGCTTGCTGGGCGGATTGCTGGCCTATACGGTGATGAGCCTGACAGACTATCAGCTAGACAATCTCTGCATTAGCGGCGCTTTGATTATTTTTCTAGCCGCATTGGCTCATGAGTTTCGTCAGCCGTTAGAAACTGAGTCCCAAACGGGCGATCGCCTTCACAAATGGCTTTTTGGCCTGCTAGCCGGATTTTTCCTAGTCGTTCAGCTTTGGCTGGTGCCTATTCACAGAGCCTGGGCCATTTCTAATAGCGGCTTTGCAGCGCTAAATCGAGGTGAATTTGCCGTTTTTGTCGAGCGCCTGAAAACTTCCCACCAGCTCGCTCCCTGGGAACCTTACTATGCCTATCAGCTCGCCTGGAACTTAGGCGAAGCCAGCTACCAGACCGCTAGCAATCCTGCGCAAAGCGCTGCTCTGCGACAGGAGGCGATCGAGTGGTTTGAACGGGCGATCGCTATTTCGCCTTATCAGGAGTTTGGCTACTCTAATTTAGGCTGGCTGCAGGTACAGGAAAATTCGGCGGCAGCAGTTCAGGCGTTTGCTTGCTCAGCTCAGCTTGTACCTGCTAAGCAGGGAGTCTTCTTCGGCCTCGGTTTCAGCTTACTTCTGGAAGGGCAGCGCGACTTTGCTGTTGAAGCCCTAACCTTAGAAGCGCTGCGTCATCCGCTCCTAATTACTAGCCCTGTTTGGCAATCCGGTATTTTGTCTACTGTCTACGTCCCAGTTATGCAAAGCCTGGAGCAGCGCTATACGGCCTTGCTGGAGCAAGCTGAAAACAATGAGTTAATTCGCTACCTGCATCAGTCCAGAGGCAGCCTGCGCTGGTGGCGAGGCGACTTAGCTACGGCCCGACAAGACTGGCAAGCAGTTGACTCTTCGCTCGGACAGGCGCTGATCGCTTTAGAGCAAAATCAGCTTTCCCTAGCGACAGCGAACGCCTTACCCAACTCCCCTGGCAAATACGCCATCTTGGCCTGGCTACAGCCCGACCAGCGCGTTGAGTATTTAGAACAAGCCTGGGTAAGCGCCCCGGATGATCTACCCCAGCTTGACAAAGCTTTACCACCCAACAACCTTATTCAAGAACTTGCAACAACTATGAATGCTGCAGATTCGCTTTCGCAGTGGCTGCAGCAGGGCTTAAGCTGGAAACCTCGGAGTAATCGGTTAGGGTTTGGAGCGCTAAGTCGCCATATAGACGGGCCTTTACCTACAGACTATTACCCTAGAGTTGAAAATTTGCCTGTAGCTCGGTTCTTCGAGAGTCTTTTTTATCTCAATATTTACGTTCCTGAGCTTGATCAGGCGCTGCAACCTCAGCGCGATCGCTTAATTGAACAACTTCAGCTCTAATCTTCTAAGTCATAGCGCACAGTTACCTGTCCGTCCTCCTGAACCAGAATTTCGCCACCTAGCAATTCGATATTTTGAATTGCAATTTGACGAGTTCGATCGCTCACCGCATTGATCAATACTTGTATCCAAGCGCTCATCCGCGCGGTTTTACTAGCTGGATTGTTTTTGAGATATGCGGCTGTCTGTCGAGAATAGGTAGCTACACTTTCAGCTTCAGGATCGGGAGACTCCTCGGCCCATTTAGCTGCCATCTCTAGAGATTTCTGAGCAGCTTCAGTATCTCCTAAAAATAGCAACTCATCAATTGCCTTGTAGCGCCAGATAAAGTAAGAGCGCGGCGGCACTTGTGGAGTCATTGCCTCTAAGCCTCTTTGCATCAAACTGATCGATCGCTCTGGTTGAGCTGCATAGATTGAGACGCTGTTGGATAGATACAAATAAGGCAGCAGAAAGCGAGGATCTTTTTCCACAATAACTTCAAAGTATTCTGGACTTAAATCGTAACCGATGGCTTCTCGCTGTTCTTCATTGCCAAAATATTGCAAAAAGCTAAGGAAAGACCAATCAGCTATCAAATTAGCAAAGCTGAAGTCAGGTATTTTTTTAAGCAACTTCAGCCATTGCTGTTGAGCGAAATTTTGCTGCTTAGTTTCAGGAGAAATAAATGTTTGCTCATCGGGATCAATCAGGGGGTGTAAACGTGCTGATTGAAAAGCCGCAATTCCTGCAACTAAAGAAGTTATTAAAAGTAGCTTACCTAAACACCTTAACCGAACTGTAAGCATTATGATCATTCGTGTTTAATCTAAATTAGAGTATTTCAGGAGAATATTGAGTTTGACAGCAGTAGCCACAAATTCAGGTAACTCATACAACAAAGAGGTAGCTACCTAAGCAGCTACCTCCGTTGTGTTACCAATAATGGCTTAAACCTTAACTTCAGATTCAACACTGTTGCGGCGTTCAAAATCGCAGCAGCAAGTTAGTCACACTCGCCATCAGTACCAGTAACCTCAGCACCCGATGTGTTTAGACCAGACGCAGTTAGATCCGGTGCCTGGTCTGCAACAGTAGATCTACACAGAACAGCTGTTGTGGTAGCGGCATTGGCTTCATCTAACAAAGTATAAGTCGCGCCTGAATAGCCTAAGAGCACTTCGTCCAAGGGAGCTGCATAGACACCAGCACCAACACCGTAACCACTACCTAGCGACTCAGTTTTATCCTTGTTGCTATCAGCTGGATCTTTGTTTGCGTCGCCATAGATGTAGTAGGTCGTTGCTGACTTGATACCTAAACCTAGACCAGAAATAGTTTCTGAAAATTCCGGTCTTTCTAAACGATATGCTTGCTGAGCGCGGTTGATGGAACCTACGTAGGTTTGAGCTTCTGTCTGACGGGCGCGGTTGGCTTGGTTGAGGAAGGCGGGTAGGGCGATCGCGGCGAGGATACCAATAATAATGATTACAACCAGTAGCTCAATCAGGGTGAAACCTTCGTTGCCTTTTTTCTTGAGCAGATGCTGGAGTAGCTTAGCTTTGAGATCGGTTTTCATGTGGAGTCTCCTTAAGGTGCTTGTATCGGGGTTTGTCTAGCTCCTGAAGCTATGCTACCCAGGCATAAACAAGCCGATATCACATTGGACTAAAAAGTTTTTGGAAAAAGCCAAACTGTTTTCCAGCAGGTTGCGCTGCGCGACTCCGTTCTCTGTTGGCTGCTTGGCAATTTAGAACCGCTCTACATCAGAAAACTGCTGGTTTTCCTGTGCCCTAGCTGCTTCGCCACAGGTGCGAGGGGTGGGAAAGATTTTTGTGGGGTTAGCTAGTTCTTTCGGGTTGAACGTATGGCGCACCCACTGCATGGTTTCCAAATCAGCGGCGCTAAACATATGGGGCATATAGCAGCGCTTATCAGCCCCAATGCCGTGTTCACCGGAGATGCTGCCGCCCACCTCAACACATAGCTTCAGAATTTCGCCGCCCAGTGTTTCCACCGCTTCGAGCTGCCCTGGAACTGAGTTGTCATAAAGGATCAGCGGATGTAGGTTGCCATCTCCGGCGTGAAATACATTCGCCACCCGGTAGCCATACTTGTCGCCCAGCGCTTCAATCTCTTGCAGCACATGGGGTAACTGCGTTCGAGGAATGACGCCATCTTGCACGTAGTAGTCAGGGCTGAGCTTGCCCATCGCTGCGAAGGCGGCTTTGCGGCCTTTCCAGAGGCGTAGGCGGGCAGCAGGATCGGTAGCGATCGCAATATGGCGCGCTCCGTTTTGACGACAGAGAGCCTGAACGCGATCGCTCATGGCCTCCACTTCTGCCGTCAGTCCGTCGATTTCAATCAGCAAGATGGCTGTGGCATCGCGGGGATAGCAGTCCAATAGCACCACATCTTCTACCGCATTGATGCTGAAGTTGTCCATCATCTCCATCCCCGCCGGAATGATACCAGCGCTGATGATGTCTGAAACAGTTTCACCGGCTGCCTCTACGCTGGTGAAGTCTGCCAGCAAGACCTGTACCGCTTCCGGCGCTTTCAGAATCCGGAGGCGAATTTCGGTGGCAATGCCCAACGTCCCCTCGGAACCGACAATCACTCCGGTGAGGTCATACCCTGGCATCTCCGGCACAGGCCCCCCCACGTCTACAATCTCGCCATTGGGTAGCACCAGCTTCAGCCCCAGTACATGATTCGTGGTTACGCCGTACTTGAGGCAGTGGACACCTCCAGAATTTTCAGCAATATTGCCGCCGACGGAGCAAACGCTTTGGCTAGAGGGGTCAGGCGCATAGTAAAAGCCCGCACCGCTGACGGCCTGCGTCACCCAGTTATTGATTACTCCGGGCTGCACCACCACCTGCTGATTGGCTAAATCCACTGCTAGAATTTGGTTCATCCGGGCCAAACCAATCAGCACGCAGTCTTCTAGTGGCAGCGCCCCGCCAGAAAGCCCAGTTCCGGCCCCCCGCGCCACGAAAGGCACGTCAAAGCGATCGCACACTTTCACTACCGCCGCTACTTCCTCAGTTGTGCGCGGCAGCACAACTATCGCTGGCCGCTGACGATAGCTGGTCAAGCCGTCGCACTCATAGACCAGCAGTTCTTCTTTACGGCGAATCACGTTATCTGCGCCGATCACCTTTTCCAGCGCCTTGTAAATAGGTCGCCAGTTGCGCTGCTGAGCAGGCAGGTTAAGTGTTGCTGTCATTGGAATTAGGTCAAGATGAGGGTAGGGACTACCTCTTCTGTCAAGCCTACCCTATCTTGAATAGCTACGAAGCGGTTTTAGCAGGCTTGCGGGCAGGCTTGACCTGGTTAATGCCGCTTAAGAACATAGGCACCAGCTTCTCCATGAAGGCTTGGGGATCGCGCTGCCAAGCGCGTTGAGCTGCTGTGAGCCGGGTTTGCTGCAGGTCAGGAGCCAGAAGCGTCAGAGGTAGACGCTCAGCAATATACTGCGGACGCTCCCAGACAGGTAGCGTATTGGCAATTTCAACTAGCTTGCTGACCCGGCGTAGTTCTGCCCCTAAAGTGATGTCCATGCCAGACTCATAGGCGGCCTGCTCGATGGCCGCATACTTAAGCCGCGCCTGCTCCACCTTGCGGCGATGAACCGGGCTTTTGCGAGCAATCTCTGCCAATCGGCGAGTCCCCCAGCGCACATGTCCAGCCTCTTCGGGTAAAATTCGCTCGATGGTTTCGCGAATCTTGATATTTTCTTCGGTTTGAGGTGCCTGCTTCAGGGCGTGAATGTGAGCCGAAAAGTATTCACAACCGCGCTTTTCGGTGACGTTGATAGCGGCGAGGGCGGAAATGATGCCGTCTTCTTTCTGTTCAGGAGAGCTAAACTGCTCTTGATCAAGCAGGCGCTCAAATTCGTCAATGTAAGAAGATCCAGGAGGCGTATTGATTTCTGCGCCTAGATCTAGCAGCAGATCGGTTAGCCAGTAAGCGTGACGGGCTTCGTCGGCAATGTGGTGCGACAGGTCCTGCACTAAATCGCGCGGCTCGCCGTTGAGGGTTTCAATCAGATCGGTCAGGTCTTTACAGCTACGCTGCTCGTTGTAGCGGTAGCGGTTGATCGTGATGAGGTGAATTTCGCGATCGCTGACGACTCGGTTGAGAATATCACGGGCACTCAGCGCGTTTTGCAGTTTGCGAGGATAAGCGACAGTCATTGGAATATTTCAGTTTGTGAAACACTATTAATGATCGTAACGCACTTCTTTTTTTCAGGGGGGTGGCTGCCCTCAGGCGATCGCAGATTCGTTCGATAGATTTATCAGGGTAATATCGACTTTGAAAATTCCAGCCAGAGATGGCTGCTTGAACAAATCACTGCCCATACTCAAACTATGCTTGCCCCCGCCTCTCGTCCCTCGCTACGGCTGTTTTTAGACTCTGCCGAGGTGCATCAGTGGTCTAATTGGCTGCCGACAGGACTGTTCTACGGTGTGACCACCAATCCGCTGTTGCTGGAGCGGGCTGAAACAGCCTGTACTGTAGACAAGCTGCACCATCTAGCGGAAACTGCTTTTTCTCTAGGCGCTCAAGAAATGCAGCTACAGACTTGGGGAGACGATGTCTCTACCCTAGTCGAACGGGGCCAGCAGCTTGCTGCTGGCGATCGCCGCATTGTAGTTAAAGTCCCCATTACTCAGACAGGAACAACGGCAGCCGCTCAGCTAATCGCTCAAGGCATTCGGGTGACGCTAACGGCGGTTTATGCCCCGCAGCAGGTCTTGATTGCAGCCGCCCTCGGTGCTGACTACGCCGCTCCCTACCTGGGCCGCATCAACGATCTGACGGGACAGGGACGCAAGAGCTTAGTGACGATGCAGCAGGCGATCGCCAGTTTGCATAGCTCAACTCGCCTGCTAGTAGCCAGTATTCGCAGCGTTGAGGCTATGACTTTCCTGGCCACTCAGGGCTGCAACACCTTTACCTTTACCCCCGCGATCGCCGCTGAGCTTTTCGACGTGGTGGCTACGCATCAGGCCACTGCCGACTTTGAACGTGCCGCCCGGCAGATGAACCCTTAGACATTGCGACTAGATATTACGACTGCAGGCGAAATGATTTACCGCGCAGAATGGCAGCCTGTTGCAAATGGCATAGCTGTACCGTGGGGGAGGCTTCAGCTTGGGCGTATGCTAGGGCTGTCTGAGCGATCGCCTGAATTTCGCCACCGCTCAGAGCCAACCGCACAATTGGCGACCAGTCAATATCGGCGACTATCCCGGTTTGTTGCACAGCCTGCTGCCAGAGCTGACGGCGCTGCTTTGCATTCGGCAGCGGCAACTCAAATACTCCGTCAAGCTGATAGCGCCAGTGCGGTCGAATGGACTGGATAAAGTGAGTTGTGAGCAGCGTTAGGCTGGGTACCTGGCGGCGCTGAGTCAGCCAGCGGTTCAAGGCAGTTTCGACGGCTGCCTGCCTGCCCAGCCATTTTTCGGCAGTCCGCACGAGTACCAGCGGTGCAGCCAATAGGGCGTTGTCACCCAGTAAAGCCTGACCCGCCTCAGGGGTGAGCTGAGCCAAATCAATCAGCGTTAGCGGCTGTTGGAGTGTCTGAGCGATCGCTTTGGCCGCGTAGGTCTTGCCCGTCCCTGCCCGCCCCGCTAGCAAAACAATTTGCCCCCGCGCCGTATGAGAGCGTAAGTTCACAGCCGTTTGCTGAGCCAGTCCCTGCAGGGACTGCCGCAAGGATGGCGACAAAATGACATCTTGCCACTGCGGTGTCGTGTATCTCTGAGCCGATGGGGTGCTTGTTGCCGCTCCAGTGCTGTCTACAATCGTCTGTAAGGCTGCGGGCTGAGGTGTTTCAGCTATGAGGTAGTTCACCAGCGCGGGTGCAAGCTGCAGATAGCGATCGAGCAGGGGGGCTGGCTCCTTTTCTGAGGCATAGAGGAGCTGGTGCATAAAGCTAGACGGCTCGGCCAGACGCGATCGCAGTCGCCGCCATTCCAGATCATTGCGACAAAAGAGTCTTAGCCCCAGATCTACGGTGGGTATACCCAGCAGCTTTTGCGTGTCGGCCTGCAGATAGCGATAGAGACGACCGTAGCGGCGGTTAACTTCTGGCGCCAGGGCTAGCAGCACTAAATTTTTTTCAGCCAAGGTGAGCTGAAAGCGATCGCACAGCAGCGGCAGCGCCAGCGGAATTTGCTCAGACTGGCTGGCCCGAATCCGAGCGGCTAAAAGCTGCTGGTAGCCTTGCTTACCAGAGGTATTTTGCGGGGGGACGCGACAGTCATCATAAAACGCAGGCTGATTTAGCGTAATGATGCCTTTCCACCAGTGGCTAGTGGCGCGATCGGCTGGGGATTGTGCGATCTTGCTCACTTCATGATTGTCTCGCCGCTGTTTAGCCACAGCGGCTAAAAGCAGGCGTTCTAGCCAGCCTAGTTCCGTCTTTAAATAGGCCCAATTATCGGCAAAGGGCACTACCTTAGCTGACATGGCCCATCATCCGCAGAAATTCTAGGGGCAAGCCGTCAGCATCGGCAATAAAGGCGACTTCATAAACCTGGCTGCCAATCATCTGCTGCTGGGGAGCCAAAAGGATCTTCAGCGGCTGCACTTCGCCTGAAGTCGCCGCTTGCACAAAACGCTGCTGCAGCGCCGAAATCCAGCTAGGCAAATCGGATACGGTTTCAGTTAGGTCAAAAGAGAGGTGATAGTAGCCGGTATAGTGTTCATCGTCAAAGGCATCGGCGGGGGGGCGCGGCTCTGGAATTTGCAGCAGCTCAATACGACCGTTAAGTCCTTCCATCCAGCAGGCTAAAGTGATGCCAGCGGTGAAGCGTTCTGTCACCACAAAGCCCAACTGCTCGTAAAAGGCGATCGCTCGGTGAATATTAGCGGTGCGGATAGACGCATGGTGCATGGTTAATTCCCAGGTCAGATGCAATTAGGCTTAAACCACACGGCAGTAAAGCAGGCGCGACTGGCTCTATTCAAAAAGGCGAAAATAGGGATAGCGAACAGGCGCACCCGGTTCTTTTTCGAGCGCAAAATTGATCACGTCCCAGCAGGGTTCCTCTTCAGAAGTGGGGCTGAACTCAACGGGCAGGCCATAAAGCCGCGGAGAAGCTGATTCTGACTTGCTGCGCCAGGGCGTACTGCGCTCTAGATAGGTGCTAACCAAGTCTTTATAACGGCGGGCAATAATGACGCGCGTGGCCCGGTAGCCCTGAGTGTAAAGGCGATCTAAAGCTTCGTGAATTTCAAAGCGAATGCCGTCTGGATGCGTATGCTGCCGGTACCACTCATCCTTCCACTGCCGCCAGTGCCGCCCCGACTGGAGATGAACCAGCTCTTTGGTGTCTGGGTCGGCCTCAAAAGCGCCATGCCGCGAACACAGGTAGGTATCTGTGAGCGTTAGGGCTGGAATGGTTTGGCGACAGTGGGGGCACTGAATCTCAGGGCCGAAGATGGGATATTGTAGGGCTGGATTCACCATTGAGTCTTAAACGAGACGGTTTTATACAACACCAGTCCCACATGTTCTGGTGGCCCTATTATAACTGGAGGGCCTAGTTGCTTCCGATTTCTTGGCCGCATCTGTGCATAACTTTAAGGAATTGCTGTGGATTTCGCTCAGCCGCTGTTAGTCACTCCCGGAAAATTTTGGCCCGCCCCCAATATCACCGCCGCTACGTTTGTCGCGCCCAACGCTACCGTGATTGGACAAATCAGCTTAGCTGAGGGCACTAGCATCTGGTATGGCACCATCCTGCGGGGAGATATAGAGCCGATTCAGATAGGTCAGTGCAGCAACGTTCAGGACGGTGCGGTACTCCACGGTGATAGTGGGTTTCCTGTGGTGTTAGAAGCGTATGTGACTGTCGGCCACCGGGCCGTGATTCACGGTGCTCATGTGGAAGCGGGGAGTTTAATTGGTATTGGCGCTACGCTACTCAATGGCGTGCGGATTGGGGCTGGCAGCATTGTCGGGGCCGGGGCCGTCGTCACCAAGTCAGTGCCGCCGCGATCGCTGGTGATGGGGCTACCGGGCAAAGTAGTGCGATCGCTCTCAGACGCAGAAGCGGCCAATTTAATCGAGCACGCCCAGAAGTATCAGCAGCTAGCAGCCGTTCATGCCGGCACTGGTGATCAGCTTGGTTTTACCTAAAACCCGAATCTTTGCGGCCAAACATATCGGAATCGGGTTAATTATGAGAGAATTATTACACCGCTTAAACTTACAATATTTTTTTAGAATAGGAGGATTCGGAAATGGATCTGGATTTCCGCATTTTGGCAGTGCTGGCTCCCATCATTTTGGCCGCTAGCTGGGCGGTGTTCAACATTGGTAGAGCGGCCCTGGGTCAAATACAAGATTTTCTCAACCGGAATGAGGCTTAGAGATTAATCGAGTCTTAGGTGAGGTGGGTAGGCCAACAGCTTTCTCACCTCATTTGTTTTTAGCCATACAGGCGAGATAGCTCAGGGAGAATTGGCCTGAATCTGTTGAGAAACACAGCTAGCGTCTAGCAAAACGCGGCTTTCTGTCTCTAGGGTCGTGCAGGGTTCTATCAGTTTAGGCAACACCAAAGCTTCAGGATTTTTCAGGGCCATCAGCACCATATCTACAAGCTGAAATTCTCGCAGCAGCCGGTTGTCCGCCACATAGTCCGGTGTAAAAGATTGCTTATCCAGTAGCCAAAAGTCTGCCCCGAACTGCTGAATAAATTGGCGAACTTGCTGGAGATCGGCGCTGTACTGGGCTGCCGCTAAGGTTTGTACGCGCTGGCGAAATTGTGTGTAGTAGCCCCAGTGATAGGGAAAGGCATATTCCCTTGCGACTAGCACTGAGCGCTGGGCAAAGGTAGGAATATTTTCAGCCTCTTTATCTAATGAGACGATGAGGCTGTCAACAGGCTGCTGTTGTAGAAACTGGTGTAGTGCTGGCTCTCTAGCCGGCTTAAAAAGCTGATTGACCACCGTCAGTTCTGGCGAAAAGGGTGCAGCCAGCAGCAAGGTGACAAAGATAAGCTGAAGGGCGATCGCCCCCTTTTGCCGCAATGAGGGGGACCGCCGTTTCAGCAATGCCTCAAAGTAAATAAATAGGCTAATCCCCGCCGCGATCGCCAGCACAATTCTCATACTGTGATAGACATAGCGGTTGGGAAAGTGAAGCTGAAACAGCAGCAGGTGGGCCAAAAAGAACAGCCCCAATGAGGCTAAGACAGTCTGAGCTAGCAGGCCGATCTGAGGCGAAACCTGTTTCACTGCTGGAAATTTGTCGGGGCGTCTCAGCAGCCAGGGCAGCGCAAATCCCGCCAATACCAGCGGCGACATAATCCCCCAAAACAGCAGGCCGCTGCGGGGCCCCACTAGCCAAAAAATGAGCGGATTGTCGGAGAAAAAAAACGATCGTCCGTAGTAGCCCTCCACAAAGTTGAACGTAGCCAGCGAGCGGGCCTGGGCCACAGTTACTAAGGGGCCAAACTCAGAGGCGTCCAGCTTGTAGGGCAAAAGAATCAGACCAACGACCAGCAGTCCGGCGGCCCAAAGCTGATAGTGGGCTTTGGCTTGGACCCAGCGCAGCCATCCCTGCTGCCCGCTAAATAGGCGCACCGTCAGCAGAGCGATCGCTAACAGGGCCATCTGCGGATAAAACAGGCCCAGCAGCGCGAGACTCAGCAGCGCTCCCCCAAACGAGCAACGCAGCAGGTAATACAAAAAGGCTAGCAGCAGCGGATAGAGAAAGGCGCGGGGCGTGGCGCTGGCTAGGTCGTCTTCCATCCAGAGTCCCTGATTGAGCAGCAGCGTAGAGAGGAAGGCGGCGGCAGGCAGGGGAAAGAGCTGGAGGCTGACGCCAAAGCAGTAGAGGGTGGTGATCAGGCCCAAAAAGCAGGGCAGCAGCTTGCTCAGCAGCAGCGGATTAACGCCAATTTTGGCAAAAATGTAGTAAAAGACGGTGAATCCGGGTGGGGCAACGGACTGAAAATAGTCGGCAATGAGGTCATGGGGAAAAAGAGCCGGATTGACAAATCGCTGCAGCCAAAAAATGTGCTGGCGGGCGTCGTCTTGGATAAACAGCTCGCGGCTGAAAGCATAGTGTAGAGACTGGAGGCCATAGATTAGGGCTACGGCTAGGCTGAGGCTGAGCCAAAGATGAGATTTATGGGGTAAATCAACGGCTAGCGATCGCCTCAGCTTTTGACAAAGTGCCGACAAGACTTGACTCCGGGAATTTAGGTTTGAACTAGCTCACTTATTAGCTAATGATGGGCATGGACTGCCTCCTTTGCCCACCCTTCGACTTGCCCACCCTATCTAAATTCCAGAGAATTCAGCTCAAAGAAAGTCTCTAACCGCGTCGGCGCTCTAGCAAAATCATCATCAGCAGACTGAGCAAGATGCTGATCTCTTCTCGCTCATCCAGCCTGTCGGTCTTCTTAATCGTGAAGATGCGAGAGAAAAAGGCGGGCTGCTTTTCCAAGCGCATGACCACGCTGCCTTCTGGGCGACTGATTAGATAGCTAGGATTAAATACGTAGCCCGTAAAAAGGCCTAAAACTGGAATTTCGGCAAACAGCGAGTCCATCACCTTGACCCAGGGATTTTTCTCACTGATGGCAAAGGCGACCTCGTCCTGATTGAAGATGTCATAGCGAGCACGCCAAATAGAGCGCCAACCTCGCCGCTTGACCGCTCCAATTTCGCGCTGATAGGTATCGGTAAAGCCGTAGCGAGCCGAAAAGTCTAAGATCCGATCGGCTTTGATTTCGTAGCGGAGCTGGGTTTGTTCTGCATCGGCGAACACGCCAATGGCTTCTTTGAGTTTGAAAAGTTTTTGGCGAATGTAGAAAACGACCTTTCCCGAAGCATCCGTTACCAAAATCTGAGGCGCTAAGGCCCAAAACTTGAATGTCAGCGTGAGTGGATATTGCAGCATACTGGCTTTTTCCTCGTGTCGTCAGACTCACTTTAGAAATTCCCTCCGTACACTTAGAATCCGCGTTTTCAAGAACTAACTACGGACTTTTTAACAAAAAATGCTTTTTTACTGAGTGAGGGCGCGAATAAACTGCTGTAGCTCACCCAAGAAACCTTTACGAGATTTAGGAGCCGCGGACTCCTCCGTCTCGTCAGCAGACTGACCCGCTAGCACTCGGTCTAAAACCTCGCCTGAAGGTCGCTGGGGCAGCTCTGCCAGCAGAGCATAGTCACCTTCAACCGCTTCTTGCCAAATCTGCCAGCCTGCCGGATAAGCGCGGTGAAGGGCGGCTCCATCTAGCGGCTTGAGATAATAGCTAGTCTCTAGCGTACTGAGAAAGCGATCGCGCAGTTGCCGTCCGGCATAGCCAATGCCGATGATGGCGACATCTTCCAGTTTAGGGTTGAGAATCACCACCGGTCGCCCCAAAGCGTTTTCTACCAGCTTTTCCACCTGCTCGACTTCCACTGCCGAGGGTTCTACCACCAAAAACAGCTCATCGTCTGCTGATAGCTGGCCCCTGAGTTCGCCAATGCCGCGAATGGTGAAGTCTGGATTGTCCCAGTCTCGCTTGGCTAGGGCTGCCGCCCCGGCATCGGGAAAAAAGACGCTAAACTGCACTCCCATCTCCTGAAAGAGCGGGTAGAACTGCTGGGCCACGGGCATAATTTGCAGCTCTGGAAATGCCAGATCGACAATAATTCGGCTCACGCCTGCCTCAATTGCCGACCGGGTAGACGTTTGAGCCTGAGCGATCGCCGCTTCAAGAGTTTTGGGAAGTTCAGCCATTGTTTTTTATTAGCGTTTCTTTAAATTCAAAATTCAGCCTTAATCGCTAATCTATCAGCTCTCTGGCTACGGTGGGATTTCCCTTGGCTGCGCCATCGTTACGATTAGTTTGTTCTTTTCCCACACACGTTTTATGGATTTGCAACTGAGCGACAAAACCGCTTTTATTTCTGGCTCTACGGCGGGCATTGGCTACGCGATCGCGGCCGGGCTGGCTAAAGAAGGCGCTACCGTCATTCTCAACAGCCGCAAGCAGGCGCGAGTTGATGAAGCGATCGCTCAGCTTCAGTCAGAAGGCGTAACCGGTAAGCTGATGGGCATTGCCGCCGATTTGAGTACGGCGGCGGGCGCGGCTCAGGTAGCTGAGCAGTTTCCAGAGGTCGATATTCTAGTTAACAACGTGGGGATTTACGACCCCAAGCCTTTTGAAGAGATTACCGATGAAGAATGGCTCAACTTTTATCAGATTAATGTCATGAGCGGCGTACGGCTGTCGCGGGCCTACCTGCCAGGCATGAAGCAGCGCAACTGGGGCCGCATCATCTTTCTCTCTAGCGAGTCGGGCGTTCACATTCCAGGGCCGATGGTGCACTACGGCATGACCAAGGCAGCCCAAATTGCGATCGCTCGCGGCCTCGCGGAAACCACTGCCGGAACCCAGGTCACTGTCAATTCGGTACTGGCGGGGCCAACCTATTCAGAAGGAGTAAAAGAATTTGTCGAGCAGATGGCGAGTGCTCAAAATAAAGATGTTGCAGCGGTAGAATCAGACTTTTTCCAAGAAACGCGGCCTACTTCCCTGATTCAGCGCTTTGCCAGCCCAGAAGAGGTCGCCAACCTGGTGACGTATGTGGCAAGTCCCCTATCCTCAGCCACCAATGGCGCACCGCTGCGGGTTGAGGGGGGCTGCATTCGCGCTGCTTTTTAGATCGCCCTTGAGAACTAGCTGGCACCCCTGGCAAGCTGATTTTCCAATTCATCTATTCGATTCTCCAGAGCCACCACTCGCTGCTTCAGCTCAATTGTCAAAATCGCTAAGTTATCAAACTGCTCTGCTAGGGAAGGCTCTCGTAGCGGCGCAGGTGGCTCAGTCGGCGGGCGCGGACTCACTGGCGCAGCAGGGCGCGAACGAGAGGCTTGAGACTCTAGCTGGCTGAGGCGGGTTTTGACGTTCTGCAGATCAAATTCCAGGCGGGTGATGCGAGAGCTTAAGCCAGAGGTATCTTGCCCTC
Source organism: Sphaerothrix gracilis Ecp01 (assembly GCF_030405905.1). NCBI lineage: Bacteria > Bacillati > Cyanobacteriota > Cyanophyceae > Nodosilineales > Nodosilineaceae > Sphaerothrix > Sphaerothrix gracilis. Next base: position 67,231 of record NZ_JASATW010000011.1, on the reverse strand, counting down.
TTGCCTGAGAAACTGTGAGGCTGAGGAGGGTCAAGCCCAAGCAGATGGCGATTAGCAGTTTTCGCATCAGTCTTATCGTTACAGCAGCGCTGCTGTTATGGTCGGGAGCAAACTGGGGTAGCCTATAGTCTTAAATTGACACAGGTCTTGGCTTTTGTGACGATTCTTCGCTAAGTTTCGTTCTGGTTTAGCCAAGCTGGCCTATGATAAGCGCCATAGCATTTTGTTATTGGCGATCGCTCAGTCTATAACTTCTAGGGGGCCGTATGAAGGATATCCGCAACGCCGTAGTGATTTTGGGATGCGCTGCCTTGTTGGGTGGCGTGCCGCTGGGGGCGTTGGCTCAGGAAACCCCGATGCCTGAGTCAGAAGTGATGGAGGAGATAGAAGGAGAGGATATTGAGACAGAGGATGAAGTCTCTGAACCCGAACCGCTGCCCAATCCAGTTGAACTCTACAACCGAGGCGTGGAGCTGTTTGAGGATGAAGAGTACGAAGAGTCAATTGCTGTTTTAGATCAGGCGATCGCTCTTGATCCTAACTATGCTGAAGCCTATGGCTATCGGGGGGCTTCCTACGCCCTGCTGGAAGATTGGGATACGGCTCTGATCAACGTCAACCGCTCCCTATCTTTGAAACCAGATCTAGCCCCGGCCTACTTTTTACGCGGCTACATCTACTACAAAAATGACAACAACAATCAGGCACTGGAGGATTTCAACCAGGCCATAGCCTACGATCCCACCTATTTCCGCGCCTATCTCTATCGCGGCTACGTGGACGCCATTTTTGACAACTATCAGACCGCTATTGAGGACTTCACGGCAGCGATTGAGCTAGACCCTGGTTCCGCTGAAGCCTATCTGCATCGCGGTGATGCCTATGCGGAAATAGGCGAACATCGAGCGGCGATCGCTGACTTTACCGAGTCACTCAATCTGCGCCGACAGCGACAGCGCCGTAACCTAGAAGCTCACATTGGCCGAGGTGCTTCCTACTACGCTCTGGGGCAGTATGACCAAGCACTGGAAGATCTAGATTTGGCAGTTCGCTTCGATCCAGACTCGGCTGAAGCCCGCTACAATCGCAGCTTTGTCTACGTGGCTCAAAACCGTCCCCAACGAGCGATTGAAGATCTCGATCGCGCCATCTTGATTGACGCTGACTATGTAGAAGCCTATCTGAACCGGGGGATTTTGCTGGCCGATCAGGGAGACATTCAGGCGGCACTAGATGACTTTGGCCGCGTACTCACCCTGAATCCGGAGTCGGCTGAAGCCTACAAGCGGCGGGCTGATGTGCGCCTAGCGGCTAGTGACGAGGTGGGCGCAGTGGCAGATTATGCCGAAGCTATCTTTATCGATCCGGGATATGCGTCAGCCTATAAGGGGCGAGGGGATGCCTGGATAGCACTAGGCGATACCCAAAACGCGCTGACTGACTATACCCAAGCGATCGAACTGCAGCCTACCAATACAGAGGCATTTAAGGCCAGAGCGGATGTATTTATCGAAATCGGCAACTATCAGCGGGCCTATGATGACTATACCCGCGTGATTCGTGGCGACGTGGAAAATCCAGGCGTTTACTATAACCGTGCCTTCGCCCAAATCCGCTTGGGGAACACGCAGGGGGCCAGACTGGATCTGCAACGGGCCTCTGACCTGTATTTAGAAACTGGGGACGCTGAAGGCTACCGAGATGTTCTAGACATTCTAAGTCAGCTTTAGAGCAGGGTTCTCAATAGGGACCGTTTTGCCCCGCGTCGGCGCAATGATTCTATTTCTAAGCAAAAACGGTCCCTGCGGCGCAAAGCTCCCGCTATTCGACGAACAGTTTTAACGTATACCTCAGCCTCATTCCCTGACGGAACTGAGCCACCGCGATCGCGATCGGTAAAAGTCCTTCAGGCGTTGCTGAATCAAGAAATGAACCTGGTGTTTGCGGGTCGTGAGCGAGACGCTCACACTCCCTCGCCTTTATCATCAGATAGGTTAGTGCGAGCATCTTGCTCGCGCTTTAATTCATACCCAAAATTAGCAATGCCAAGTCCTTCAACCATTCCTCAAGGGAAGCCAGAGCTGTGATTCCCGAAGGAACCCCCTACAGAAATCAAGCGTTTCTGCGAAACCATCGCTGCACGCTAGCGACAATATTTTCAAGTGATTAAAAAATTCTCCAACTATGCTCACCTGTCTACGGGCAATTTGTTTAGTCTGCCTTGTCCTGCTGCTTACTACCTCTCCGGCTTTAGCCTCCACTCATGTTTATCAAGAGCGTCCTGGCCAGCTCACCTACCGATCGCAGCAGAGCCTGCGCGATCGCCAAGATCGCGCTTGGCAAGCAGTCTTATTTGAGCGATTTCAAGGCGAAACCTTAGAAGGGGTGTATCTGCGTTTGGTCGGCTATCCGGGCCTGGTCGCGGTTGATCAAACCCAGCCTTTGACAATTGCCACAGGAACTACCCTAGCCTGGCAGGCACTACCCGCCCGCGATCGCACCTTGCGAGAGCTGCCTGGCAACGCCGGACAGTACGACCTGCAGACCGCGATCGCTCAGCTTGAGGGTAATATTCCGCTGCAGCTAGAAGTGCCGCTGCAGGGGGGCGGAGTGGCTGAACTGACCGCCGCGCCATTCGTAGTCCGCGAATGGCGATCGCTAGCAGGCACTCCCTTAGACGCTTTGCAAAATGCTGACTAGCGATAGCGGCGTCCGCGCCAGAAAATACCCAGGATGATCCCCACTAGCCGGAAATAGTCCATGCCCACAAACAGGCTAGGCAACGGCAGCAAAGACACCAGCCACAGCAAAATGCCCAAACAGGGCACCAGCGCCCACAGCACGTTGGTGGTAATCAAGACCTGATGCTGAAAGAACCGCTCAAATACGAAAACCGCTAGGGCGCCTATCCCAACGGCGGTAGCAAAGAGCAGCACCGGAAGGAGCAAAGGCAGAGAGGGAGCCAACACACCAAAGAGAATCGGAGCTAATCCCAAAGCTAAGACGGCATCTAATAGCGCTGCGATCGCGGCTGTGACAGCGGCTATCTGGAGCAAAATTAGCCAGGGTAGGTATTTCAAACGTTCTATCGGATTGCGCATGGGAGGAGTCTCTAATTGCAGGTGAACGATCCGGTATGATGCTTTCGACTTTAGCGTTTTAATCTGCAATGACCGCCACAAATCAAGCTTTGCTTTATACCCTGCTGCTGCTGCACTGCCTCATGGGGCTGATTGCGGCGCTAATTGCCCAGCGCAAGCGACTTAACTTCTCGACTTGGTTTGTCTGGGGCGCAGTAGGCGGAACGCTAGCCTTTTTCATGGCCCTAAATGCACGTCATGAAGAATAACAGAGCGGCAAATACCGTATGGGCAGATCCAGCAGCTTTCCGCCACCGTACGGGCAGGTTGAGCAGGGACGTGATCGATGGGACAGAAAGACTTCCAGCAAAACCTGCCCCAGCCAATTCCATCAAAATCTGCCCCAACCCACTCCTGCTAGAACCGATAGACTTGGCCTTGAATCCACATTTTTATTGGCACAGCTTCACCCCGCCGATTGACGCTGATTTCAACCAGAAAATCTCCGGCTTCGCCAGGCTGCACTGACTGCGCCGCCTGAATCCGATCGTTGATCTCCTGACGCTGAGCCTCAGGAATATAGTAACGCTCCAAACCATAGAGCCAAGGCCCGCCCGTATCACTGATAAAAGCCGGATTGACCGTGCCCCTGAGGGCGACCTGATCGGGGCTAAGCTGAGCAGGGCGATCGCCTGAGATAGCGACTGGCTGCCAGGGCAAAGGTAACTGGCTCTGAGCCTCCGCCGGAGCTTCTAAAGTGACATAAAAAGGAACCTGCCGGGGCAGCGGGCCAAACTCGCCGCGCCGCGTGGCTTGCTCAGCAGTGAAGGTACCCCAACCGTCCAGCTCCGAAAGAGTTTGTGGCCTAGAAATGTCGTAGCTGAGGGTGACGTAATAGCCGCGAAACAGATCGTAGGGATCGACAGGGGCCGTTTGCAAAACAACCCGTTCTCCCGTGGTCTGAATCCAACTGGCCTGCAGCGGAATCAGCAAAATCAGGGCGAGCTGTAGCGTCAGCGGTAGCCAAAACTGCCAGCGTCTCAGGCGATCGCGAACATTTGCTTTACTCATGACCTGACACCCTCCTAGCCGAGAGCCGCCGCAGGTAGCGCTCAAACCAGAGCCCTGCCAAAATCACCAAGATGCCGCACAGACCAAAGGCGATCGACTTCAGCAGCAGCCCGGTTTCATACTCAAACACGCGGCTCAGTACCTGCAACGTCAGCAGCACAGTGCCAAACCAAAAGGCATCACGACGGGCGCGGTGCAGCCCTTGCTGAATACAGCCAACGGCAATGAGAAACAGCAGCAAGTTGAAAACCAGCGTAGCGATCGCGCTTATGGGTCTGACAAACCAGTGGATATAGGGAATCGCCGCCGTCATCAACAAGAAAAAAGCTATCGTCGCGTCCAACCCCGTCCAGCGCCAGGTTGGGTTGGGGCGATCGCGCTGCCCCAGCGCAATCCAGGCCCAAACCGTACAAACTAGAACGATCCCTACTGCCAGACTGCCCAGCCCGTAACGGCCCAAAATTGACCAGTCTACAGGCCGACTATCAGGGCTAGCTGGCTGGCTCCAAACAAAGTAGAAAGCGCCGATATAGTAAAGACTGCCTAGACCAAACACCGACAGCCGCCGCGCCACGGGCTGAAAGAACGGCTCCTCAAATGCTACATTCGCGTTGACAATTGGCCAGAGGCGATCGCGGTAGGCCCAAAGCAGGGCGTAGGGCACTAAAAATAGGCAAAGCGTCAACACCGGGGAAATGCCATTGGCCAACTGCAGCAGAATAGTCCAGTACGACCCGCCGACAGCGATCGCCCCCAAAGCAAAAATTACTTTAGAGCGACAGCGATAGGCCAGCGGTATAAACAGTCCACCCGCAATCAGCGGCATGGCCTCCAATGTCCAACCCCACTGAATTGTATTTTGCCAAACAGATCCCCACAGTCCTGACCCGTAGCCAAAAATCAAAACCAGCGCCGCTAGGACGCCCAAAACAGTCACCTGCAGGCTGTAGGCCATTAGCCAAATTCCCAAGCTCCAGGCCAAACAGAGGTCGTAAAAGCTGCCGCTGCGGTGAAAAAGCTGCCCCGTCAGCGCTAGATTAGCCCCTAGCAGCAGCGCCCCCAACAGCAGCAGCCCTTGGCCTAGACGACGCTGTCCGGTTTCGGGTTCAGCCCGGTACCATAGCTCAAATCCGGCGATATTAATGCTGAGAAAGGCGGTAATCAATAGCAGCAGCTTCAGATCGCGAGGAATTGCCTGCCAGTTAGCAGCCACAAACGTAATTGCCCCAATTCCTAACAAAACACTGCCTAAACCAATCAAAATGGCCGTGAAGCGATTTTGGGCACTGCTCTCTAGCTGATTCAGCCGATAGCGGTCGGCAATTTGCTGCTGTTGCTCATCGCTAATGAGGCCGTCTTGCTGCCATTGAGGCAGTTCTTGGGCCAGTTGTTGGCGAAATTTTTCAGATGCCATAGGGAAACCTTCGACCTGACCTTAGTGTGTCAGCGATCGCCAACATCGATCATTTCTCTTATGCCAGCTTAGGCATTGGCTGATAAACCTGCTTACACTGACAGCAGTAACTTCAGAGCGCAGTATGGCAAATAGGGGTTTGGAGACATGGCAAAAATTTCAGCAGTGGTTGCCAGCGCTTGATCGGAGTGTTTGGATTCTGGCAGCAGGCCGCTTGCTGTCTCAAATTGGCATTGGCTTCACCCTATTCTATGCGCCAATTTTCTTTGTCGATCAGGTCGGCTTATCAACCACGCAGGTGGGTTTAGGCATTGGCATTGGGGCGCTAGCCGGACTGATTGGTCGCTTTCTAGGAGGTTCCCTGGCTGATTCCCCGGTTTGGGGTCGCCGTAAGACGCTGTTGCTATCGGCAGGAATCTCAGCGATCGCCGATGTGATCTTGCTCTCCACCTACAACTTCCCCATGTTCGTCTTGGGAAACGTGGTGATGGACTTCGGCGTGGGGCTGTACTGGCCTGCCACTGAGGCGGTAGTAGCTGACATTACAGCGGAGGCGCAGCGCAACGAAGCCTTTGCCATTGTGCGGCTAGCGGATAGCATTGGCTTAGGGATGGGGGTGGTGATGGGCGGGGCGTTAATCTCGCTGACGGGTATGTACCGCGCTCTATTTGCCATTGACGGCGTGACGTTTTTGCTGTTTTTTGGCGTCATCTACTGGGCGATCGCTGAAACCCTCCCTGAGCAGCCGCAAGAAAATAATTTCTTCGACGGTTGGGGGGTGGCGCTGCGGGATCTGAATTTACTGACCTACGTAGCAGTGAATATCTTCTTCACCAGCTACCTGGCCCAGATGCAGAGTACGCTGCCGGTCTACTTTAATAAGTTTGTTTCGGTAGGGGATGCAGGCGAGGGCTTTTCAGAGGCGACATTAAGCGTTCTGTTTACCGGGTATGTGGTGCTGACAGCGCTGTGTCAACTGCCGATTGCTCGGCGGCTGAAAGGCATACCGCTGCCCAGAGCCTTGATGCTGTCGGCCTGTGCCTGGGGCGTCGGCTTTGTCTTTATCTGGCTGGCAGGGACACTGGCCTCTCTACCGCTGCTGTGGGCGGTGCTGGCGCTGAGTACGATGGCGATCGCTACTGTTTGCTATACGCCCATTTCTTCGGCCATCATCGTTTTCATGGCGCGGGAAGATCTGCGCGGGGTCTATCTGTCAGTGAATTCGATGTGCTGGGCTATGGGCTATCTGATTGGCCCCCCGCTGGGCGGTTGGGCGCTGGATCAGTCGCGGGCCGTTGCAGACGGCTTTTGGATCGCGGCGGCCCTGAGCGTATTGGTAGCGATCGCGATTTTACAGCTTTTAGATCGACGACTAGCCCGTTCGTAGACGCTGAAAGCCGCTGGCTTGATACGGTTTATACATCAGCCTCGATAGCCATTAGGATACAAAGGGGGATAGGGTGTCTAAATTCGCAGCTATCTCAGCTATGCTCTTTTCTGACAAACTCTACTGTCGCTGGCTTGGGGCTTATGCACCTGGAAATTTCTCATCTCTATAAGCAGTTTCCCACTCAGTCAGGGCCGCTAGTGGCCCTTAAGGATATTAATCTGCAGGTGGAGACAGGAGAGCTGGTCTGCGTGGTGGGGGCTTCTGGCTCTGGTAAGTCAACTCTGCTGCGGCTAGTAGCCGGACTGGATCAGCCCACTGCAGGCACCATTGCCGTAGACAGTCAGCCCGTGACCGGACCGGGGGCCGATCGCGGCATGGTGTTTCAGCGCTACACCCTCTATCCCTGGATGACGGTGCAGAAAAACGTGGAATTTGGCCTAAAGCTGCAGGGCATTAAGTCGCCCAAGCGGCGCGAAACCGCTTCTTACTACCTAGATGTCGTGGGCCTAACCCAGTTTGCGCAGGCGCTGCCTAAAGAACTCTCTGGGGGGATGAAGCAGCGGGTGGCGATCGCCAGAGTACTGGCTTCTCAGCCTAAAATTTTGCTGCTAGATGAGCCGTTTGGGGCGCTAGACGTGCAAACGAAGGAGCGGATGCAGCAGTTTCTGCTGGAGCTGTGGGAACGAACAGGCATCAGCATTTTAATGATTACCCATGACGTAGAAGAGGCGGTTTTTCTAGCTCAGCGCATTTATGTGCTAACAGCGCATCCAGGGACAGTGCAGCGGGAACTCAAGATTGATTTACCCCGCGATCGCAACTATCACATCCGCCGTCAGCCGCGCTTTCAGGCTTATCGAGAAGACATCACCGATTTGCTGCGGGGTGCTAATTCCGTGGCGGTATCCTGAGACTGGCAGTTTTTGCGCTCAGCAGGCGGATCTAATTATTTGGGCGGATGGGTAAAGCCCTCCGGGAATGGTGGCGCTAAGGCAGCAGCATAACCCATACGGGTGTTGGTTTGTTGCCTTAGGCAAGGCTACGCCAATGTTTCTCAACCGCAACCTACCTCTACTCACGTTTGACGGCGCTTATCTACTTAAGCAGGTTCGCGATCGCCGCAGTCAAAGAGCCAGCTCTGCTAATCCGCCCCGGCACGTAGACCTGCATGCGGCTCATCTACTCGGCAGCAGCTTGCTGGAATGATGAAGTCTAGGCTGAACCTTTAAGCTTTGATAAAAATTGAGATTTTGTGCGCAATCTGTGCATCGGAGCCTGAATCTACGGGTAGTGGATCCTATTTTCTTGGTTTCAGGAGCTTGTGCCGTGATTGCTGTCTTTGACTGTAGCCTGTATCCGACTTTGCAAGATCAAGGGGCGCATTTTTGCGAGCAAGTCTCCTATTTTGTGAGGCGGCTGCAGGCGCTGACAGAAGATGAAAAAGAAAGGCTGGCTTTGTTCAAGGTGCTGGAGTTGAGCAATGCGCTGACTCAGATACGGGAACGCGGACAGGCCAGCGATCGCTTGGGGCCAGCCAAAGCGGCGGCGTCTTTTCGGCTGGTGCGGGCCGTAATTCGCCAGCGGCAAATAGCCTTACCGGGCAGGCCCGTTGTCTCGCTGCAAGATCCGGCTTTGAAGGCCATTATTGATCAGGGCTGTCAGCTATTTCATGCCGGTAAGCAAGACGCTGAACAATGGCGGCAGAGCCTAGCCCTTTCAACGGCTCAGTGCATCGTGCTGAATCCTAATCTTAAGCGGGGACTGAGCCAGGTTTACCGATATTTGGGGAATCTCTATCCGGATAACCTGCGGGCTGAAATCATCGAGCGGTTTATTATGCCGTACGAGATTTCTATTGATAGAGCCGCTTAGTACAGGCTGCGCGGGCGTGAGCTGAGGCTGGAAAGCCCCAGTCTTGTTGATAACCCGCGATCGCAGCCGTTGATTTAATTTTGAGCCTATTGCTTAGCTAAAGCGATCGCGGTCGTGGGGCGCTTCAAAGTCAATCACCGGGCCGACGGGGACAATGCCGGTGGGGTTGACGTTGGGATGGCTGCGATAGTAGTGCTCCTTGATGTGGCTGAGGTTACAGGTTTCTTTGACGCCGGGATGCTGGTAAAGGTCTTTGAGGTAGTTCCAGAGGTTGGGATAGTCCACGATGCGCTGCAGGTTGCACTTGAAGTGGCTGTAGTAAACTGCGTCAAACCGCAGCAGGGTGGTGAACATGCAGAAGTCGGCCTCTGTGAGGCGATCGCCGCAGAGATAGCGCTGTTTGTCTAACACAGCTTCCCAATGATTTAAGGCGTTGAAGAGATCGCTGAAGGCGTTTTCGTAGGCACTTTGCTGGGTGGCAAATCCGGCCCGGTAGACGCCGTTGTTGATCGGCTCGTAAATTTGGTCGATGACTGTATCAATCTGGCTTTGCAAATCCGCTGGGCAGAAATCCGCGTCAGTGGCCGCAATCTCGCCAAAGGCTGTATCCAACATGCGGATAATTTCGCGGGACTCATTGTTGACGATGGCATTGGTTTCTTTGTCCCACAGCACGGGCACCGTCACCCGCCCGGTAAAGTTCGGCTCGGCCTTGAGATACACTTGCCGTAAATATTGGCTGTCATTCACCGTGTCGGGCAGGCACTCAGGCCGGTTGGAAAAGGCCCAGCCCTCCTCTCCCATGTAGGGATCTACCACAGAGAGCGAAATGGCCTCTTGCAGTCCTTTGAGCTGGCGCATCAGCAGGGTGCGGTGCGCCCAAGGGCAAGCATAGGATACGTAGAGATGATAGCGGCCTGCCGCCGCCGGATAGCCACTCGACCCGTCTGCTGTAATCCAGTCCCGGAAGGTGGTAGACGGTCGCACAAACTGACCCTTGTCATCTTCCTGATCGCGCTTGGTCTTCCACTGGCCGTCGATGAGCATTCCTAGCGCCATTGCCCTGTTTCCCTCAAGTGCTGCGATCGCCAGCGTAGCTCGAATATTGCTGGATCAGCGTCTATCAGATGTGTGAATTTGGGCTACTGGTAGCCAGCGGCCTGCAGCTTAAACAGGTGCGCGTAGCGGCCGTGCTGTTCCAAGAGTTCTTCGTGACTGCCCTGTTCAATCAGGGTGCCTGCCGACAGCACCATGATCTGATCGGCCATGCGCACGGTGGAAAAGCGATGGGAAATCAGAATCGCCATTTGGTCTTGGGTGACGGCCCGGAACTGGTCAAACAGCTTGACCTCGGCTTCCGCGTCCATAGCCGAAGTAGGTTCATCCAGCACTAAAATATCGGCGCTGGTGCGCATAAAGGCGCGAGACAGGGCGATTTTCTGCCACTGACCGCCGGAGAGTTCCTGACCGCTCTTGAACCAGCGACCGAGCTGAGTCTGAAAGCCCTCTGGCAGCGACTCAATAAAGGGAACAGCGGTGCCTTTACGGGCGGCACTGCGCCAGCGATCGCCCGCCTCAAAGTGCTGCACGTCGCCCACACCAATGTTTTCCCCCACGGTGAACTGGTAGCGGGTGAAGTCCTGAAAAATAACGCCAATCCGCCGCTTCAATACTTCTGGGTCCCACGCTTGCAGGTCGCGTCCGTCTAGCAAGATGCGTCCGGCAGTGGGAGTATAGAGCCGGGTGAGCAGCTTGATCAGGGTCGTCTTACCCGATCCGTTTTCCCCCACGATTGCCAATTTTTGACCTGGCTGCAGGTGGAAGGAAACCTGTTGCAAGGCCGGGCGATCGCTGCCGGGATAGGTAAACGATACCTGCTCGAACCGCAGACCGTCGTAGGGGATGAGGCCGGAACGGGCCTGACCTGACTCGGTGGGGACAGGCTGCTCTAGAAATTCGTACAGATTTGAGAGATAAAGGCCATCTTCGTACATGCCGCCGACGCTGCTCAGCCCGGAAGAAAAGGTGGTTTGCCCCTGACGAAAGACGGTGAGATACATGGTCAGGTCGCCCAGGGAGATGCGCCCGGCGATCGCCTCTAGCAAAATCCAGCAGTAGGCGGCATAGAAAGCGGCGGTGCTGAGCAGGCTGAGACTGAAGCTCCAGGTGCTGCGGCGAATGGTTAAGTCCCGATCTTCGGCATAGAGCCGCTGAAAAATGTCCTGGTAGCGCTGCAGCAGCATGGGGCCAAGCTGAAACAGCTTCACTTCCTTGGCATAGTCTTCGCGGGCCAGCAGCACTTCTAAATAGGTTTGCTGGCGGGTTTCGGGCGATCGCCATTTGAATAGCCGAAACGCCGCGCCGGCAAAATAGGTTTCGGCCACAAAGGCGGGTACGGTTGCCCCCAGCAGCATCACCACCGCCCAGCCGGAAAACTGCAGCAGCAGGCCGCCATAGGTAATCAGTGACAGGCTATCCTGCACTAGGCCAAATGTGCGGTTGACCATGCTCAGCGGTCGGTTTGATGCTTCCCGCCGTGCCCGCGTCATTTTGTCGTAGAATTCGGAGTCTTCAAAATGGGCCAAATCCAGGGTGAGCGCTTTTTCCAAAATCAGCACGTTCACCTTTTGCCCCAGCAGCACCCGCAGCAGAGACTGGCACAAACCCAATCCCTGTTTCCCCCCCGCCAGAACCGCAACCAGAATCGCCTCTAGCCCCAGATAGCTCAGGGCCGTCATCCGATCGGCCTGCAGCCCGGACTCTGCCGCCTGCACCACGCTATCGACAATCAGCTTGCCGACGTAGGCGATCGCCGCTGGCAGTAATCCGGCCAGAATTGTGAGCACCCCTAGTCCTAAGGTGAGCCGCCAGTCGGTCTGCCAGACTAGCTCGACTGCCCGTCGTCCGTATTGGTAAATAGTGAGCGATCGCTGGAGGTCGCGCAATCGCTGTGCAATGCTTCGTAGTTGCCTCGTCATTTACCCACGATAGCGCTTGCAAGATGGGGTTAGGGTGGGGGAGTAAGGGAGGTGCCGATTTGATGACCACGACAACTAATCAGAGATGACATAGCTTAAGCACTGGAGCAAGAGTCCACGGTGCGGGGCAGCAACCTAAACAGGCCGAAGCTGAAATCGACGGCTCAAAGCTAAACTAAAGGCCCTTGGTGTTAATCCTGACGAGGTATGAAACAACATTTACGCTTTGCCATTGTCAGCGACCCCCATGTAGCGCTGCCTCATACCGTTTGGCGATCGCCCAGTCGCTTCCATCTAGTCGAAGTCGCCATTCCCGCCCTAGAGCAGATCTTTCAGCATTTGAGCCGTTTAGAACTGGACTGTCTGCTGATACCAGGTGATCTAACCCAGCATGGCGAACGCGAAAACCATCACTGGCTAGCCCAGCAGCTAGCTAATCTGCCCTATCCGGTGTATGTCGTTCCCGGCAATCACGACATTATTCAGCGCCAAGGCAGCGAAAAAACGATTAGCTTCGATCAGTTCTTTCAGTGCTATCAAGGCTGCGGTTACAACCAGCAGCCATCCTATCTGACGCAGCTCAAACCCGGCATTTGGCTGATTGGACTCAACTCTATTGCCTTCGACTCAGACGGTCAACAGCTCTATCACGGCTATCTAGACGAGGCGCAGCTTGACTGGCTCGATCGCACGTTGCCAACCCTACAGGGACAAACTGTTCTAGTGATGATTCATCACAACGTCTTAGAACATCTCCCTGGCCAGTCTGCCAGCGCAATGGGCCAGCGCTACATGCTAAAGAATGCCGCAACTCTGCGATCGCGCCTTCAACAGGTCAATGCGCTTTTGCTCACCGGCCATCTGCATATACAGGACATTGCCGAGCACAACGGTCTGTGGGAAATCACAACGGGTTCTCTAGTCAGCTATCCCCATCCTTACCGCATCGTTGAACTGACAACCGAGCCCCAGGGGCGATCGCAGCTCTCTGTGGCAACTCACTGGATCAATTCAGTGCCGGAATTCCCTGACCTGCCAGCGTATTCGCGTCAGTGGATGAGCGATCGCGCTTTACCGTTCATGAGTAAGCTGCTGACCAGTGCGCCGCTAAACCTGTCACCCCAAGAAGCTGAGCAAATTGCGCCTCATCTGCGGCAGTTTTGGGCCGCGATCGCAGCGGGTGATGCCCAGTTTGATTTTGCTCACCTGCCCGATAGAGTACAGCGGCACTTTGAGCGCTTTAGCGCAGTGGATGCTCAGGGACAACCCCGGCTAATTGACAACGCAGCCACCCTAGAACTCTCATCAAACCCAGCTCAGTCAGTTTCCTCAATTCTCAGCTCATAGATATTCCACAGCATGGTGGTTTCTAAAGCCGAATACTGTACGCCTTTAACCTGATCGCGCACCGCCGCCATGGCAATTGGGTTGACCGTGTAGATCAAAGGCAAATATTCCAGAGCAATTTGCTGAAATTCAGCATAGAGTGCTTTGCGCTTTGCTTCATCGAGTTCCTGCGCCGCCCGAATGTAGAGATCTTCAATTTGCCGCTCCCAGTCGGTAATTTCTCGCCCTGTAATCGGCTCTTGCCCTGCCGTAGCGCTGAGATTAAACATGTGCAAACGCCCTTCAGGCAGCCAGAGATTGGCCGCACTGTTGGGTTCTACGCCCCCCGTAAAGCCCAAAAATACGCAGTCCCACTGCATGGTGTTGTCGATTTTATCGACCAGGGTGCTAAAGGTGACAAACTGCAGGTCGATTTGAATGCCAATGGCCTCCAGATCTTGCTTGATCTGAGAGGCAATTTGATCAACGGTTTGGCTGCCTGTATAGGTCGTGAACGTGAAGCGAACCCGATTGCCTTCAGCATCTAAAAGCTGGCCGCGTGGATTGTACTGAAAGCCTGCCCCTAGCAGCAGTTCTTTGGCTTTTTCCGGTTCGTATTCATAGACCTTCAAGCCCTCTTCTGGAGAGAGATAATAAGGGCTTTGCACCGTGACTGGAGAATATTGGGGGGCACCAATTCCCCGATAAAGGTTATTGATCATGGTGCCGCGATCGATGGCATAGGCGATCGCCTGCCGAAAAGCCACTGTGTTGAACCAGCCCGACTTAATCGGATCAACGAGGGGCGCACCGCTGCGGCTACCTTTATTCAGATTCAGCATAAAAAAGCTGATGCCAGCCGCAGGCCCACCAATATGAATCGTAAAGTTGCCCCGATTTTCCTCTTTCTTCAGCAGCGAATAGTTAGAAGGAGACACCCCCTGAGCGTCCAATCCGCCAGAGCGAAACTGCAGCAGCGCCGTATCCGACTCGTCCAAAATCGGCCGCACTACCCGCTCAATGTAGGGCATCGGATTGCCCGCAGCATCCTGCCGCCAGTAATAAGGATTGCGCTCAAATACCAGCCGCTCATTGGGCTGATAGTCAGTGATGATATAGGGGCCGTTGCAGACAATTTCTAGCGGATTGGTGTCTACTCCCCAGGTAGATAAAAACAGCAGATTACCGTCGGCGTCTTTGGTTTCGATCGTTTCCGCCAGGATATGTTTTGGCATTGGCGCAGTGCCGCCAACGGTACGCAGCAGCGGCGCAAAGGGTTCGGGAGAAATGACTTGCAGGTGGCCTGAATCCAAGGCCGTGATTTCAGGCAGCAGCCCTTGGGCACCTACCCGCAGCCCGTCCCGACCGTTTACCGGAATCGCTTCGTTGTAATAAATTTCGTTGAAAGTAAAAGCAAAGTCTTCTGCCGTCAGCGGTTCACCGTCTGACCAGCGCAAATTGTCTCTTAGGGTGAAGACAACGGTGCGGTTGTCCTCTGAAATTTCCCAAGACTCGGCCAGGGCAGGTTCTAGCTCTCCGGTAATACCGTTTTGCCCTAGCAGCCCTTCATAGGTGAAGTAGTCAAAAACGTTGGGGCGCTCAGCGCTGAGCGCGGCGTTGAAAGTTTTAGGATTTTCGGAAAACGCAACCACAAGCTGAGAAGTTCTAGCGGCGCTGGCCCGGAACTGATCGAGGCTACAGCCTGCAGACGCGATCGCCAAAATACCGCTCAGGGCGATCGCGACCATCTGACGCCACCGCCCCGCTGTTTGCCCAATTAATGATTGCAGCACTGACAACACTGAACCCATAGTGAAGAAAACCCACCAAGCTTAGAGATTCAGTGTACAAAATTCCTCACCACATCATCACTGCCGTATCGCCGGTCGAGAAGTTGTAGTAGAGCCGAATCCGCAAGACATACTTGTGACCCTTAGTCAGCCGCACCGTAAACTGAGCGTTCAAGTCAGTACCGCTGTCGTCATCTCCTGCCAGGAAGCGCAGTTCGCCGTCGCGCTCTTCAAACAGCACCATCACCGTATCTGACTCCCCAAACGTGCGGAAGCTATAGTGGCGGGTGGCAGTTGGAATAACATTGAAGTTCTTTTGCTCTCCGGCTTTTAGTGAAAGCGTCTGAGACTCCAGCGGTCGCAGTTCAGGATAGATAGGCTGTTGCGGCGGATAGAACAGTTTGACCTGGGCAATGTCATTTTCAGACAGGCCGGGTTTGGGGTAGAGGCCACTGCTGTACTGGCTGGGCTCTTTAATCATGCCCGCCGCAAAGGGGTAGTGCATGATAGAGTCGGGATCCCAATCAGAGCCTTCTACCAGCGCTGGCTGAATTTTGCGAATGATGTTGTGATAGGTGACTTCTCTGGGCCAGTAGTTGGGCGGCCCCGCTAGGTCTTCATAAACCGCGTCCTCATTCCAAACAATTCCGGCATTCGGATTTTGGTGCTCGTGCGGAAAGCCCAGGGTATGCCCAATTTCGTGGACAGCCGTGTCAATTTCGTCGGGGTGGTCGGTGAGGCTCCAGCCAAAGTTCATGGTGCGCTCAAACTGTCCCTGGTTCAAGATGTCGCGGCCCAGGTAGGACCAAGCGCCATCTCCCTGTAGAAAACCAATACGGATTTCCGCTTCTTCAATGGCAGTCACTTCCTTAAATTCCAGCCCAATGCCCAGTGATTTCCAAATTTCAAATGCCCGGCGGACAACCGCTTGCTGATCGTCCGTTGTGCCCCAGGGATCGCCTTCAAAAAAGTAGTAGTGCAAAATTGTGCCGTTGACCCACTTGTTCGACATGACGCGAATCAGGCGGGCGCGATCTGCCGATACATCAGGGCCGAATTCCCGCTCCGGCATTTTAGGGACCTGGCAGTAGTGCGGCGCTGAGTTGAGGCGATCGCCTGCCTCTTTACCCTTGGGTGGCGACTGGACTAGCAAACGAGTTTCTAAAGTTTCTAGACGGATCGCTAGTTCTTCCAGCCGCTCGGCGAGCGTTTTTTTATCAGCCATGAGCCATGCTCCAATTGAGTAGTGCCAGCTAGCAGCGGTGCAGTTCACCAGTGCTGTTGCATAACTCCAGCGCGATCGCAATGGGCTTCTGATTTTCGATAAAAATCGTAGCGTTTACAAGGATTTGAGAGTCTCGATCGCGCTGCGATAGAGCGTGGCTAGCTCAATCTCATCTACGCCAGCCGGATTGTTCCAGGTAGTAGTTAGGCAGTAAGCGGTGCCGTCTGCGGCAGTGAGGTGGGTGGTAAAGTTGAGGACCCCGGCTTCCGAACCGCCCTTATAGGCCACCTGTGCCCAGTCCTGCGGCTCGGCAATACCAGGATTGACCTGCATCAGGGGTAAATCAGCCACTGAGGCGATCGCCTGGCACAGCTCCTGTCCTGACAAAAACCACTCCACGTCCAACGCCAGCGGCCCACCTTCAAATAGATTTACGTTGGGCAGTGACAGTTCGGTGAGGCTGTCTAAAGTCTGTCTGCGCTCTGCTGGGTTCTGGCGGTAGCGCTCTAGCAGAGCCGAATTTTGCGGATCTTTGAGCACGAAAAGTTCTCGCGTTGTCAGAAAGGGCTGGTTGCGCGGCGACAGAGCTATCAAAGCCTCCTGGCCAACTAGGTGAATTAAGGCGTCAGTGGCCGTATTGTCGCTGAGAGAGATCATCAGCGTGGCTAGGGTTTGCAAAGTTAAAGGCGCGTTTGCGGGCCAGGTTTGCAGCAGGCCGCTGGGCAAGCTACGCCATTCAGGTTGGAGCTGAATCACCTCATCCCAGCGATGCTGCCCGGCCTCGATTTGCTGCCTGAGCGCCTGCAGCACAATTAGCTTAAAAGCCGAACCGACACCCAGCGGTTTTTCTGGCTGATAGCTGGCAATGTCTGTTCCGTTTTGCTGAATGAGCAGGCTCACTTCCCCCGGAAGCTGGGCAAAGCGCTGGGCGATTTCGTCGAGAGTCAAACCGCTGAGGGCAGGCGGTTGAAACAGTAAACCGGTAATTTGGCCGCGAGCGTTGAGCGCAATCTGGGCCTCAACTGTGCCCCGCTCAAAGGTAACTAAATAGCGATCGCCCTTTGCTTCTGTGCTCTGATAGGCACCCAAACTCGCCTGCATACCCTGCAGAACCTGCTCTACCTGAGCCAGCGATACCTGAGACAAAAAGCTCTCGGCAAACCAGCCCGTCTGGAGCTGAGGACTAGTCAAGACCCGTTCTAGCGCAGCGATAGAATCTAACATGGGGGCCTGAGCGAGATAGCTAGAGGACACAGCAAGAGAGGGCAGCGGCGCGGCGATGGCTACGGGCATACTCCCTAACTGAACAATCAGCATCCAGAGAATAATTTTCAAAAATAGCGCAGCTCTTTGCATTGGCCTCTCATCCCGGCTAAAAGACACTCTCTAAATCTAGAGAAATAGCTCTCTGCCGATCGACAATATGGCAAAATCTTCTCTGCTGCTGCCAGAAATTAGTATTTTGTAACTGCGGGCGATCGCCTTTCAGCGGCTGCATTTTTCTGACACAGACGCGCAGCTAGTGGCGCGACACATCTAAGAATTGGAGCTTTTTAGATGCCTCTGCCAAGCTGGCTAGGCTCAGGCGCTTCTAGTAGAACAGGCTGCAGCGGCTGACCTTGCTGGCGATTGACCAAAACGGTTTCTGACAAAACCGCGATCGCTCTGGCATATTGCGGATCGGAATTGGTTGCTAGCAAATCGGGGTTAGCCTGTAGCTGCTGTACCTGCCGCGCCGTTAGATCGATTTCAATATCGGGGGTAATGCCCTTGCGGCTAATGTCGGTACCGTTGGGAGTATAGTAGTGGGCCACAGTCACCGCCAAACCAGAGCCGTCTGAGAGGCCATGCAGTGACTGAACCAGCGCCTTACCAAAAGTGGTGCTGCCAATTACCGTGGCGCGGCCATTGTCGCGCAGAGCCCCCGTCAAAATTTCACTAGAGCTAGCTGAACGACCATCGACAAGAACCGCTAAAGGGAGTTCCGTTAGAGCCGTGCGGTTGGCGGTGATTTGGTCGTCATTGCCGGAGCGATCAACGGTGCGAACGATTGAGCCACGCTGCAGCCACATACGGCTAATTTCAATACTGGACTGCAACAGCCCCCCCGGATTGCCGCGCAGATCTAGCACAAAGGCGTCAACCTCTTGTTCCAATAGCTGAGCGATCGCGGCCTCCATTTGCTCAGTCGCGTGAGCATTAAACTCAGCTAGGCGAATATAGCCAATGCGTGTATCGCTTTCGGCTTTAACAGCGTACTGCACCGTATCAACCGCAATTAGAGTCCGCGTCAAGATAACGGACTGCCGCTCTCCCTGACCGTTGCGACCGGCAATCGTCAGCGTTACCTGACTGCCTTCCTCGCCGCGAATTAGCTGGGATACTGCCTCTACCGTCAATAGGTCAGTTGAGCGACCATCGACCATCAGCAGATGATCCCCTGCCCGAATACCAGCTTGCTCAGCCGGTGAGCCTTCTATAGTCTCAACCACAATAATTTTTCTGGCGGCGCTGTCTCGCTGTAGCCTGAGCCCGACGCCTGAAATTTCACCTGCTGTTTGATCGGTTAGCTCTGTGTACTGCTCAGGGTCTAAGAACCGGGTATAGGGGTCGTTGAGCTGCCGCAGCGCCTGCCGCAGCGCCGCATAAGCCTCCGCTGATGAGGAGTAGTCCCGTTCTAGCAACGTTTGACGCACTACTTGCCAGTCAACGTGGTTGAAGTCACCGTCTACATAGTCTCGATTTACAATTTGCCAAGCTTCGTCAAGAACCGCTTTTGGACTGTCTTGAAAAGTTTCACTAGCGCTACTGCTCAGAGCGGGAAAAACGGGCGAAAATACAGTAGCGGCGGCGATCGCGCCGCTGACAAGGCACAGTTGCGACAGATAGCGAAAATTGAGGGCTGGGTTCATGGCAAGCTTTGGAGATGACTAGGCAGTATGGAAAAAGCGAGGTCAACGTAACGCAGACTAATCATGACAAGACAGCCAGCGAGTTAAGGGCAGCTATGTGCCAGTCTAGCGATCGCACAGCGCCTGAGAAACAGTAATCTACCGGAATTCTACTTAAATCACTAACTTGCATTCTTAAGATAGCGATTTCAGCAAACCTATGGCTATAACTGTTAAAAAAATTCCGTTTTGGTCCCTGATAGTATTCCGCGCTCAAATTCCTCTGGCTTATCCCTGTGTTCTACCGTTTTCTGGCTTCTAGGCGGCTGCGGCGCTATCTGGGGCGTGGCGGCTTGTTCTTAGTGGCGCTGATCTTTTGCGGATTGATCAGCCTTGCTTTGCGGCTGCAGCAATCAGCTCAGGCTCCGGTTGATACCCTGCTGGTTTTGGGCGGCAGCATTCGCCGGGAAATTCATGCGGCTGAGGTCTGGCACCAGTTTCCTCAAGCACAGGTTCTAGTTTCTTCCGGCTCTCAGCCCCCCTGCATTTGGCTTCTGTTCACCCAAATGCAGGCTCCTTTGGATCAGGTGTGGCTAGAAAATTGTGCTGAGTCCACTTTTGGCAATTTTTATTTCAGCTTGCCCGTACTGCAGCGCTGGCAGACTCAGCGAGTGCGGTTAATTACTTCCTCCACACATTTGCCGCGATCGCTGTGGATGGCCCGCATTATCTTAGGCGCTCACGGCATCTGGGTTGAGCCTGAAATTGCGGCAGAGACAGGTGTACCGGGCAATAGTGAGCAGCCCTTGAAAACAGCCTTAGATATTACCCGCAGCGTTTTCTGGGCGATCGCCAGCCAGGTCTATACGCCTCAGTGTGCAGACGTTTTATCCTTAGCCACAGTGGATTTGCAAGCTTGGCGACAGCGGGGATTCAAGTGTGAGCATCAAGCTGAGATTGAAGGCTCCTAAAAAGCCTCATAGAACATAGCGGTAGTAAAGGCGGTAATAAAAACAGATGCAGATTGAGTGGGAAACATTCACGGTTCATAAGCGAGTACCGCTAACCATTAGCCGAGGTACACACGCTAGCTCAACCAACCTCTGGCTGCGCCTGAGTGCAGATAGTTTTACCGGCTGGGGAGAGGCGACACCTTTTTCAATTGGAGCTGAAATTCAGACAGCAGAAGCGATCGCCGCTGAGCTAGCTCAAATCCAGCCCGACCTAGAAAAGCTGCATCCGCTGCAGCACCAGCTGATTACCAATCTGATACAAGCGGCTAGCCTCAGTTCCGCCACCCGCGCCGCCCTAGATGTCGCCCTGCATGACTGGCTAGGCAAGCGAGTGGGGCTACCGCTGTGGCAGCTTTGGGGCCTTGATCGCGATCGCATTGGGCCTACCGCCGTCACCATTGGCATCAGCTCACCTACCGCCGCCGTTGAGCGCTTGCAAAGCTGGTTGGCCCTGTTTCCGGCCCGCTCAGTTAAGGTAAAGCTGGGCAGTTCTGAGGGTCTTGAGGCCGATCAGGCCATGATGCAGGCTCTTTTAGCGGTCATACCCGCTCAGGCTAAAGTCAGCGTCGATGCCAATGGCGGCTGGTCTTTGGCTGAGGCTGTAGAAATGTCGAACTGGCTGGCAGAGCGAGGCATTGCCTATTTAGAACAGCCTCTACCAGTTGAGCGGTTTGCTGAATTTGCTGCCCTTTATCAGCGATCGCCCCTGCCTATCTTTGCCGATGAAAGCTGCTTCACCAGTCAGGATATTCCTGGCCTAGCCGACTGCGTTCACGGCATTAATATTAAGCTGATGAAAGCAGGAGGACTTAGCGAAGCCAAACGGATGATTGACGTAGCTCGCGCCTGCAAACTGCAGGTGATGTTTGGCTGCTATTCCGACAGCATTTTGTCTAATACGGCCTTGGCCCACCTCGCCCCCTTGGCCGATCATCTTGACCTAGACAGTCATCTCAATTTGCAGGACGATCCGTTTTTAGGCGCTAGCCTAGAGGACGCCTGCCTACGACCCAGCTATCAACCCGGACTAGGAGTTGTCCATGCGTCTAACCCATGAACACCGCATTGCTATTCTGCTTCACGGCGGCACGCAGGGAGCCAAAGGTAAGACAGGCTTAGCCATGCTGCGCTACAGTCCTCTCCCTATTGTGGCTGTCATTGATCAAGACTGCGCCGGACAGCCCTTGGAACAGCTAACAGGCATTAGTCGGAAGGTGCCCATTGTGGCCTCCATTGAGGCGGCGATCGCTTATCAACCCACGGTTTTAGCTATTGGCATTGCCCCTTCTGGCGGAGCGCTGCCAGAAGCCTGGTATCAGGAGGTTAAACGGGCTGCTGCTGCCGGACTTTCTATTGTCAATGGCCTGCATACGCCCATGTCAACAGATGCTAGCTTGACAGCGGTGATGCAGCCAGAGCAGTGGATTTGGGATGTCAGACGCGAACCTCCCGGTCTGACAGTCGGCTCAGGTCAGGCTAAACATCTCAGCTGTCTGCGAGTCCTAACTGTTGGCACCGATATGGCCGTGGGTAAAATGTCCACCAACCTGGAACTCCGTAAAGCTTTGCAGCAGCAGGGCGTTAAAACCAAAATTATTGCAACCGGACAAACAAACTTAATGCTGGGCGATGATGGCGTGGCGTTAGACGCAGTGCGGGTTGACTTCGCCGCCGGGGCAATCGAGCGGCTGATGCTAGAGTATGGCCCCGACCACGATGTCCTGCTAGTCGAAGGCCAAGGTTCGCTCATGAATCCGGCCTCAACCGCTACTCTGCCACTGCTCCGAGGCTCCCAGCCTACTCACCTGATCTTGGCTCACCGGGTTGGGCAGACTCATATTCACAACTTCGCTGAATTTGAAATACCGCCGCTGCCCGAAGTGATTCGAGTTTACGAAACTGTCGCCAGCGCAGGCGGCACATTTGCCCTGGCTCCGGTTGTAGGTATTGCGCTTAACACCGCCCATCTTTCAGAACCGGAGGCCAAAGCAGCGATCGCTCAAACGCAGGAAGAGACAAAGTTACCCTGCACGGATGCTGTCAGATTCGGAGCTGAGCCGCTCTTAAAGGCTATTCTAGAGACGCCATAAGCTTTAATTACTTTTTGCGCAGTCGGTAGGTAATGCGCCCTTTACTCAAGTCATAGGGCGTTAGCTCCACCTTGACGCGATCGCCCGGCAAAATTTTAATATAGTTGCGCCGAATTTTACCTGAGATATGAGCCAGGACATTAAATCCGTTATCGAGATCCACGCGGAACATTGCGTTTGGCAATGACTCCGTCACGGTCCCTTCCATTTCAATTAGATCTTGCTTAGACAACTAGCATTTCCTCAATTCAACAAAACCGTGCAGCCAGTAGCATAAAAACTTACTGATCTACCAGCAGCCAACCAAAAAGACAAAACTGCTCGATCAAGCAGCTCAGCTTTCAACTAGACTTGCCATTCAAAAGTAACAAATATTAGGCCCAACTCGTACCAGACTTAGGAAAGACTTCGCCTCAATCGGTTGATCAGACACTGACGATTTTTCTCAGCTCCTCAGTCACCACTTCCATCGGCTGATTTCCATCTACCGAAACCAACTGCTGACGGCTGCGATAAAAATCGATCAGCGGCTCAGTTTGTTGACGATAGACTTGGAGGCGATTGCGAATAACATCCTCCGTATCATCATTACGGCCTCGTTTCAGCAGCCGAGCAATAATCACTTCGTCAGGCACGTCCAAATTGACCACAAAGTCATAGGGCTGTCGCATTTCTTCCAGCAGCTCGTCTAAAAAAGCGGCCTGAGGTACGTTGCGTGGAAAACCATCTAGCACCCAGCCATTAACGGCATCAGCCTGAGAAAGTCGCTCACGAATTAGACCCAAAATCAGATCGTCGGGCACCAGTTCACCCGCATTCATATAGAATTCGGCTTTTTTACCCAAATCCGTTTGCGCGGCTACGGCAGAGCGGAGAATATCACCTGTAGAGATATGAGGAACTTCACAGATTTCAGAAAGGGCTACGGCCTGGGTCCCTTTGCCAGCACCAGGCGGACCGAGAAAGATTAATCGAGTCACTACTGCTTCACCATTCCCTCGTATCGCTGCGAGATGACGTACGTTTGCACCTGTTTGGCGGTATCAATTGCAACCCCCACTAGAATCAGCAGAGAAGTTGCGCCTAAACCTCTGAATGTTTGAACTCGCGTTGCGCTCTCAACAGCACTCGGAATGACAGCAACCAAGCCCAAGAAAATAGCCCCCAAGAAGGTCAATCGGTTCAGCACTTTACCGATATATTCGGTTGTAGCCTTACCAGGGCGAATACCAGGAATGCTCGCTCCCATTTTCTTCAAGTTGCGAGACATGTCTTCAGGATTGACAATCAGCGAGGCGTAAAAGTAGCTGAAAAACAAGATCAGCAGCAAATAAAGCCCTACGTATAGCCAAGAAGTCGGGCTGAAGTAGGTATTGACAAACTGAGCAAATCCAGGGTTAGCAATATACTGGGTCAAAGAAATGGGAATGACCAGTACGGCTGAAGCGAAAATAATCGGCATTACGCCGCCCTGATTAAGCCGGAGAGGCAGATAATTACTTTTCTCTAGATATAGTTTTCTACCAACCTGACGCCGGGCAGAAATGATGGGAATTCGCCGCGTTCCTTCTTGCACAAAAATAATGCCGACAATCATAGCTAGAAAAACCAGCATGAGAATCAGAATGCCGCCGACAATGCTGCGATCGCCGCTCTGAGCCAAATCGATTGTCTGCCCTAGCGATCGCGGCAGCGAAGAAACAATATTGACGAAAATGAGCAGCGAAGCGCCATTGCCCACACCTTTTTCCGTGATCAGCTCGCCTACCCACATGACGAACATAGAGCCTGCGGTCAAAGCCAAAACCGTTTCCACGATAAAAGGAACGCCCGGCTCGCTAGCAAACTGCATCAGCAGGAATGACGAAAGCAGCGTACTCTGCAAGACTGCCCAGCCCAGAGCCACATAGCGCGTAATCTGAGACAGCTTACGGCGTCCGGCCTCCCCTTCATTCTTTTGCAGATCCTCTAGGGCTGGGATTGCTGCAGTCAAGAGCTGCAGAATAATGGATGCATTAATGTAGGGCAGAATACCCAACGCAAAAATACCCAGCGCTGAAAGTCCGCCGCCCACGAAGATGTCAACAAATCCAAGTACGCCACCAACGCTGTTGCTTTGGAGATACTGATTAAACGCGACCCGGTCAATTCCGGGAACGGGAATAAAAACCCCCAAGCGAACTAAAATCAGCAGTCCCAGCGTTACCAACAAACGGCTTCTTAGACCTGCGGCCTGAGCCATTTGCATAAACGTTTCCTGTGCATTAGGCGACTTGCCGCGACTAACGACCATGTGTAGTACCTCTACCTGTGCTTGCGATCACCTTCGATGTCTTTATACTAGCGACAATCGGCTACAGAATAAATCAGCGCTGGCCTCTGCCGATCCGACAAGATGCCAGGAGTCCCAAAAACTAAATCACTTCGCAGCTACCGCCTGCCGCCTGAATCTTTTCCTGAGCAGAGCGAGTAAACGCAGCGGCTTTAACCGTCAATGCCTTAGAAATTTCCCCGTCTCCCAAGATTTTGAGAGGGCCGTTTTCGGTCGTCAGTAGACCTGCCTCTAGTAGCGATTCCAAGGTCACTTCAGTGTCAGCAGCCAGCACGTCTAAAGCACCTACATTCAGAATGGTGTAACGCTTCTGATTGACAATGGGAAAATGCTTGAGCTTAGGTAACCGCCGATAGAGAGGAAGCTGCCCGCCCTCAAAGCCAGGCCGTGTGCTGCGTCCCGATCGCGATTTTTGTCCTCGCATACCAAAGCCGCCGCTTGCGCCTTGTCCAGCCGAAATACCGCGACCGACCCGCCGCTTGCGCCGTTTGGAGCCTGGCTTAGGCTGAGCGTCTTGTAGTCTCATCAATCAATCCTCTATGCAGCAAAGTAAATTTCTTCTAGCTATACGTACAGTTTCTCAACCGAGACGCCTCTTTCTTCAGCCACATCTGAAAGCGTCCGTAAAGCAGACAGGGCGCTGATAGCGGCTCTAGCATTGCTTAGAGGGTTATCTGAACCTAGCTGCTTTGCCAAAATATTGCGAACACCGGCCAGCTCTAGCACCGTCCGCACCGCCCCACCAGCAATTACCCCTGTTCCAGGAGCAGCAGGCCGCATCATAACCTTAGCGCCCGTACCGACACCATAAGTAGGATGGGGAATAGAGTTAGATTTAGTCAGCGGCACATCCACAATGTGCTTCTTTCCATCGGCAACGCCTTTGCGGACGGCACCAATAACGTCGCTGGCTTTTCCGACACCCACGCCTACCTGACCGCGCTCATTGCCAACAACGACAATGGCTCTAAAGCTTAGCTTTTTACCCCCTTTGACTACTTTGGTGACGCGGCGAATCTGTACGACTCGCTCTTGCCAATCCGTTTCCTTTTCCTTACTGCGATTGTTCTTGCGACGATTCGCCATAGTCTCTAAACCTAAAAATTTGTGCGAAAGTTATAGTCGAAAAATTTGGGTTAAAAATCTAGGCCCGCTTCTCTAGCTGCATCCGCCAAAGCCGCGACTCGGCCATGATAAAGGTTGCCACCGCGATCAAACACAACCTGCTTAATGCCTTGCTGTAAGGCTCGCTCAGCAATAAGCTTGCCCACCTGAGCCGAGGCGTCTTTGTTGGCACCTTTCTCTAGAGTAGCTTTCAAATCGGTGTCTAGCGTTGAAGCTGCGGCTAAAGTCCGATGCTGAGTATCGTCAATCACCTGAGCGTAGATGTGCAGGTTAGAGCGAAAGACGGCAAGCCGAGGTCGCTCAGAGGTACCTTTGAATCGGCGTCGAATACGCGCATGACGCCGCCGCGTCTGTTGTTTACGAGAAATTTTCATAAGTTACTTCTTCCCTGCCTTACCAGCTTTGCGTCTAATTACCTCACCCGCATAGCGAACGCCTTTGCCTTTGTAGGGTTCTGGTGGACGAGCAGCCCGGATTTTGGCAGCCATGTTGCCTACAATTTCTTTGTCAATGCCGCTAACGGTAACATTGGTATTGCCTTCAACTGCAAACTGTATTCCTTCGGGCGGCTCAAATTGCACTGGATGGCTATAGCCAAGGCTTAGGGTCAAGGTTCGTCCTTGTACCTGCGCGCGATAGCCAACTCCCTGAATTTCTAAGCGCTTTTGAAAGCCCTGAGAAACACCTTCCACCATGTTGGCAACCAGGGTACGACAAAGACCGTGCCGCTGGCGGCAAAGTCGCGAGTCATTATTGCGATTCACAACAATCGTGTCGCCTTCTTGCATGACGCTGACCCCTGTTGGCAGCGTTCTATCAAGTTCTCCTTTAGGCCCTTTCACAGCCACATGCTGACCGTCGATAGCAACAGTCACCTTGCTCGGCAAGGAAATAGGGCGCTTACCAATTCGAGACATGGGAACAAATACCTCCTAAACGGCGATCGCCTACGACAGAGTACTGAATATCGAGGAACGACCGTAACAACCTACCAGACATAGCAAAGCACCTCTCCACCAATGCCACGACGACGAGCATCGCGATCGGTCATTATGCCGCTAGACGTTGAAATGATGGCAATGCCGATACCGCCTAAAACCCTAGGAAGATCCTTGCGGTTAGAGTAGACTCGTAAGCCAGGCTTACTGACGCGAGTCAGATTTTTAATAATAGGCTCACGAGTTTTACCCCTGTATTTCAGAGATACAACCAGGAAACGCTTCACGCCTTCTCCGGCCTCGTCAAAGTCGGCAATAAAGCCTTCTTCCTTCAGTACGTGAGCGATACTGCGGGTCATTTTCGTGGATGGAATCTCTACTCGCTGATGCCGCGCTAGGGTAGCGTTTCGAATGCGCGTGAGCATGTCCGCAATGGTGTCGTTAGCCGCCATAATCCTCTTTAAATCTGTAAAGTTTGCCTAGTTCTCTCGAAATGGCATTCCCATTTCTTTCAGCAAGGCTCGTCCCTCTTCATCTGTATTAGCTGTCGTGACGATGGAGATGTCCATGCCCCGCACCTGATCGATGCTGTCATAGTCGATCTCAGGAAAGATGAGCTGCTCACGCAGACCTAGCGTGTAGTTACCGCGACCATCAAAACTTGTAGAGCTAACCCCCCGAAAGTCACGAATCCGGGGCAGGGTTAAATTGATCAGACGATTGAGAAACGCATACATCCGTCCAGAGCGCAGCGTAATCATGACGCCTACAGGCATACCCTGACGCAGCTTGAAGCCTGCGATCGCTTTCTTAGCGCGAGTCACCACGGGACGCTGTCCGGTAATAGTTGCCAGTTCGCTGACAGAAGATTCTAGCGCTTTGGCATTCTGTGAGGCTTCTCCCAGTCCACGATTAATAGTGACCTTCACCAGCTTAGGAACCTGATGAATATTGCTGTATTGGAATTCATCCATCAGCTTAGGAACTATTTTTTCGTGATATAAAGTTTTGAGCTGATCAGTCATCTTTTTTACTTACCTTTCCCTGGGCTTGGTCAGGGATTTGACAGTTACTGAATTGAATCCGGGCCTAGTCGATTACTTCACCCGTTTTCTTCAACATGCGCACCTTACGCCCTTCCTCGTTGAAGGTATAGCAAACGCGGCTGACAACCTTTTCCTTTTCGGAATAGAGCATCACGTTGGAGCTATGAATCGGAAATTCAGACGTTGTGATTTGACCTGATTCTCCTTCCTGGCGGGGTTTGACATGCTTAGTGCGAATATTAACGCCTTCAACAATTACCCGACTTTGCTTGGGAAAAACGGAAACAATTTCCCCAACTTTGCCTTTGTCACGACCGGAAATTACCTGCACGGTATCTCCTTTCTTGACATGCATCTTTTGACGAGTAGACTGGCTCTGCTTGGTTTTCATGATTTACTAAAGCACCTCTGGAGCTAGCGACACAATTTTGGTAAAACTTTTATCGCGCAGCTCTCTAGCAACAGGGCCGAATACTCGCGTACCCCGGGGATTGCCTTCGGGATTGATGATGACCGCAGCATTGTCGTCGAAGCGGATACTCATGCCGCTGCTACGCCGCAAACCTTTGCGAGTGCGCACGACAACAGCCCGTACGATGTCCGACTTTTTAACAGCCATATTGGGAATCGCGTCTTTGACCACAGCGATAATCACGTCCCCGACATTGGCATAACGACGATTGCCGCCCAGAACACGAATGCACATTAGCTTTCGTGCCCCACTGTTATCGGCTACGTTGAGAATAGACTCTTGTTGAATCACGGCTGGCCTCCTTTAAGCTACGCCTCAAATATCTATGCCTCAGAGGCTCGGTCGAGGATGTCTGCAACAATCCATCGCTTGGTTCGACTGAGCGGACGGGTTTCCCGAATGCGAACGCGATCGCCCGAACGACATTCATTGTCCTGATCGTGAACCTTATAGCGTTTGGTGCGCACCATAACTTTCTTATATTTCGGATGAGGTACGCGGTTTTCAACTGCAACCACTACCGTCTTATCCATCTTGTCGCTGACTACAAGGCCAACTCTTTCCTTAACCGCCATCTGCTTGACTCCTATTCCTCTGTTTCGGCAGGCTCAGCAGATTCAGGCAGCTCAGCGGATTCATTTGCTTGAACGCTAGCTGTCAGTTGCCGCTGCCGCTGTACTGTCATCAACTGAGCTAATCGATGATTGGTATGCTTAAAGCGATGAACTTCCGTTTCTAACTGTCGGGTTGCTTTTTGAAAGCGCAGCTGAAACAGTTCTCGTTTTACCGCAACTATTTCGTCGGCTAGCTCCTGATCGCTCAGTTTTCTAGCATCTTCAATCTTTGGAAGTGGCATAAGCTTAAGTCTCCTTGACATCCCGTGTAACAAACTTAGTTTTGAAAGGAAGCTTGAAAGATGCCAAACGCATAGCTTCTCTAGCAGTCTCTTCCGGGACACCAGCAATTTCAAAAATGATGCGACCGGGCTTAACCACGGCTACCCAAAACTCTGGGTTTCCCTTACCAGAACCCATACGAGTTTCGGCAGGTCGCATCGTTACAGGCTTGTCTGGGAATACGCGAATCCAGATCTTACCGCCCCGGCGGATATAGCGAGTCATCGCCCGCCGTCCAGCCTCAATTTGACGCGAGGTTAGCCAGGAAGGCTCGATTGCCTGCAGGGCAAAATCACCAAAATTCAGTTCGTTGCCACGCTGAGCCATACCTCGCATACGACCACGATGCTGCTTACGAAACTTTGTTCTCCTTGGACTTAGCATGGGTTACCACTACCGTAGATTGCAATGCTGAAACGCTAGAAAGACTAGCTATAAAACTAATTAGATGCTTAATTGTCGCTAGAGCGATCTTCAAACTGCTGACGCCGCCGCTGCTGACGTCGTCGAGGTTGATTGTTGTTATTGACAGGCTGCTCTTCTTGCCCTGGAATGACTTCGCCCTTAAAGATCCAGACCTTGATGCCAAGAACACCGTAAATTGTTTGAGCCGTACGGTACGAGTAGTCAACGTTG
The DNA here is from genome assembly GCF_030405905.1 of Sphaerothrix gracilis Ecp01. Lineage (NCBI taxonomy): Bacteria > Bacillati > Cyanobacteriota > Cyanophyceae > Nodosilineales > Nodosilineaceae > Sphaerothrix > Sphaerothrix gracilis. The sequence continues at coordinate 37,646 of NZ_JASATW010000011.1, read as the reverse complement.
GCTCGAAGCGTATGGAGAGGAACCCGACCTTCACGAGTCCATTCAGTCCTGGCAATCTCAGCTCCATTGAGCCGACCACTGACCTGAATTTTGATGCCTTCAACGCCTGCCCGCTGTGCCCGCTGAATAGCCTGACGGACTACGCGGCGAAAAGAAACTCGGCGCTCTAGCTGCTGCACAATGTATTCGGCCACTAAAGCCGCATCTGCATCGACGCGCGCTACCTCAACTACGTTGATGCGAATTTGTCGATTGTTATCTTGCAGAATCTGCTGCAGTCCTGTTCTCAGGGATTCAATGCCGGTACCGCCCCGGCCAACTACGACTCCGGGCCGCGCAGTCTTGATCTCTAAGTCAATTTGATCGGCTTTTCGCTCAATGCGAACTTCAGAGATACCTGCATTACTGAGATTTTTCTCAATATGCTGGCGAATTTTATGATCTTCTTGCAGCAAATCAGGATAGCGAGTGCTGTCAGCGTACCAGCGCGAGCGATGGTCTTGAATGACTCCCAAACGGAATCCAGTTGGGTGGATTTTTTGTCCCACAGGTGTGTCCTCTAATCAGATGAAGGCAGAAACGTAAGGCTTAGGCTTTATTCGGCTGCAGGGGCTACAGCAATCGTGATGTGACAGGTTGGCTTACGAATTTGGTAAGCTCGGCCCTGAGCGCGGGGACGAAATCGCCGCAAGGTGGGACCTTGGTCCGCGTAAGCTTCACTTACAATTAGGCCCGCTGGATTTAATCCTTCGTTGTGCTCAGCGTTGGCAACCGCAGAACGCAAGACTTTAAGAATTGGTTGGCAAGACCGATAAGGCATGAACTCTAGAAGAATCAGAGCCTCTCGGTAAGAAAGCCCCCGAATCTGATCGAGAACTCGTCGCACTTTGTGTGGCGACATCCGGACATATCGGGCAACGGCCTTCACCTGTGCAGACGTATCAACAGCCATCTCTATCTACTCCACTCAATGCTTTTCTATCGACGGGCTTTTTTATCGCTCTTGGCGTGACCCCGGAAGGTACGGGTAGGGGCAAACTCCCCTAACTTGTGCCCAACCATTTGCTCACTCACGTAGACAGGAACGTGTTGCCGACCGTTGTGAACCGCGATCGTATGTCCAATCATCTGAGGCAAGATGGTAGAAGCCCGAGACCAGGTTTTAATAACCTGCTTTTCTCCTTTGGCATTCAGCGTTTCAATCTTTTTCAAAAGATGGTCAGCCACAAAGGGGCCTTTTTTCAACGAGCGAGACATAGGATTACCAACTCAACAGGATTGCGTTTCTGACAGGCTGCCGTGCAGCTAATCGACCAGACAAATCTTTAAGCGCTACGCCCACCCCGGCCTCGCTTAGAAGCACGGCGACGGCGACGGACGATCAGTGCATTACTAGCTTTCTTCTTTTTGCGAGTTTTCAGGCCGAGAGCTGGCTTACCCCAAGGCGTAACAGGGCCGCTACGACCAATGGGTGCTCTACCTTCACCGCCACCATGAGGGTGATCGACCGGGTTCATAACGCTACCGCGAACCTCAGGTCTGCGACCGCTCCAGCGCTTACGCCCTGCTTTGCCGAGCGTGACGTTGCGTACATCAGCGTTGCCCACCTGACCGATTGTGGCGTAGCACTCACAGCGAATCATCCGGACTTCACTAGAAGGCAGCTTCAGCGTGACGTAGTTGCCATCCTTGGCAACGAGCTGGGCAGAAGTGCCTGCTGCTCTGACAATTTGGCCCCCACGACCAGGGATTAGCTCAACATTATGAACCTGAGTACCCAAAGGAATATTAGATAAAGGCAGCGCATTGCCGATTTCTAAATCCGCACCGGGACCTGAAACAACAGTTGAACCCACGGCCAAATTAGCGGGATGCAGAATGTATCTCTTTTCGCCATCCTCATAGTGCAGCAGAGCAATTCGAGCATTGCGATTGGGATCGTATTCAATTGCCGCAACCTTGGCCGGAACGTTGTGCTTGTTGCGCTGAAAATCGATGACTCGATAAAGCCGCTTGTGCCCACCGCCGCGATGACGACAGGTGATGACGCCGCGATTATTTCGGCCCTTGGCTCGGTGAACCGAGCGAGTCAGAGACTTTTCAGGTTCACTTCGAGTAATCTCGGTGAAATCTGAAACAGTCCGCTCTCGCGTTCCAGGGGTGTATGGCCGATATGAACGGATTCCCATGACTCAAATCCTCGTTTGCACTACCTAACTTCAGCTCTAAAAAATCGTGACAATATCTGCAATGGAACGCGGCTACACTTCAGGAAACAGCGTAATAGTGTCCCCGATCGCCAAGGTGACTACAGCCCGCTTGTAGGTTGGCTTATACCCTAAGAAACGACCGAAACGGCGCTGCTTGCGAGGCGGATTCACCGTGCTGACGCCAGTTACCTTAACGTCAAATAGCTGCTCGATCGCTGCTTTAATTTCTGGCTTAGTGGCTTTGGGGGCAACTTCAAACGTGTACTGATTGTTTTCTAACAGTAAGGTTGCCTTTTCAGTCACGATTGGGCGGCGAATGATGTCTGCCAAAATGCCAGGATCAAAAGACTTAGTCATTGTAAACCTCCTGGATCTTTTCAAGGGCTGACGCTGTCACAATGAGGCTGTCTGCTAGCAGCAGGTCGTACACATTGAGGTTGGTAGCCGAAATGAGCTTTAGGTTAGCGACATTGCGTACAGACAGATAAAGGTTTTCTGGTAGGTCTGAAGCAATGAGCAAAATTTTGCTGTCGGGATCGACATTCCACCGGGCGATCGCCTGCATTACCTCTTTAGTTTTGGGGCGAGAGAGCTGCTGGGCAAAATCTTCCACCACGACCATGTCTTCAGCCCGACTCTGGAAAGCCGTTCTTAGGGCCAGACGCCGTTCCTTGCGGTTCATTTTGATCTCGTAGCTGCGCGGCTTGGGGCCAAAGATGACGCCGCCGCCCCGCCACAGTGGAGAGCGATTAGAACCTGCACGGGCGCGCCCTGTTCCTTTCTGTCGCCAAGGCTTACGTCCACCCCCGCGCACTTCAGCCCGGGTTTTAGTCGAAGCCGTCCCCTGACGCCCATTGTTCATCTGCCGCACAAGCGCTCGATGCACAATGTGGGAAGCATTTTCTTCCTTGGCAACCTTAAGTTCAAAGGCTGCTGTTCCAGCTTCCTGACCTTGCCAGTCACGGATTACACAATCAACCATAATGCTTTAAACTCTCTGCCCCTCAAGTGACACTGACGCTGCTGATTAGACTTAAAATCAGCAAAAATTTTGTTGGCCTGCTTCTACCCAACGAGGTTAGCCGGAGCAACGCTGAGCAAAGCACCCGGCTTTCCAGGCACGGCTCCCTTGATCAAAATCAGGTTACGCTCAGCATCCACCTGCACAACCTTCAGCTTACGGACAGTTACCTTTTTGTCTCCAAGCTGGCCTGCCATACGCTTACCCGGATAAATTCGCCCCGGTGTTGTTCCAGCGCCGGTTGAACCCGGTGCTCTGTGATTTTTAGAACCGTGAGACATGGGGCCGCGCTTAAAGTTATGGCGCTTTTGATAACCGGCAAAGCCGCGACCAATACTGGTGCCTGCTACGTCTACTAATTGACCTGGCTCAAACAGATCAGCGGTGAGCTGCTGGCCTAGCTGAAACTCATTTTCCGTCCCCGTCATCGGATATTCCTTAAGATGCCGTAGGGGAGGAGCATCAGACTTGCTGAGGTGCCCTAACTCTGGCTTATTGAGCGCCTTAACAGCCACTTCGCCATAGCCAATCTGCACCGCAGAATAACCATCAGTTTGCTTAGTTTTGACCTGAGTGACGACGCAGGGACCGGCTTGAATCACCGTGATGGGGATTGCATTCCCTGCTTCATCAAAGATCTGGGTCATGCCAAGCTTTGTTCCAAGAATACCGACAGACACGATGAGATCTCTCCGTTTTTACACAGTGCAAGGCAGCAGCCTATCAGATAGTCCGCACACCAAAACAGGACGCTTCGAAAACTATTAAAAATCTGCGTTGGCTGCTCAGCAGCAGATTACAGATTTGCTAGTCGTCGCGATCGCTTAAACCTGACCAACCTAGCCTGTCTGCCCAAAAACAAAGATGAGGCTCAAACAACAGCAGATACACGGTCAAAAATGGTAAGCAGTCACCTGGACTTGAACAGATATACCGCTCAGTATCCGTTTTTGGCGACAATTAAATAGCTTACTGATTCGGCAGCGCTTTGTCTAGGGGGGGTAGCTTTTTTCTTTTTTCTTTTAGCGGTTTTTGCCGCCTAAAAGCGTCAGAACTGAAATAACGCTTGCTGGTCTGCACTGGGTCGAAGCTCACCTACGGACTGACGCGAATCTAGGTGATATATATTTAAGATGACTGTACAGTTATTGCACTTTAAGCAGCTACTCGCTATCTATGTCACTCCTGATTACGGGCAAAAAATTCATTCAAGGGTTGGAGCAATCTGGGGCCTTGGCGGTTAAGGTGCCGCTAGAGGGAGGGTTTGAAGGACGCTATCGGCGGCGGCTTAGGGCTGCAGGCTATGAAACCTTCAGCATTACCGCTCGCGGACTGGGGGATCTTTCTGCTTATCTGATGGGGGTGCACGGCGTTCGACCGCCCCATCTGGGCAAGAAGACGACGGGGCAGTCTGCTGCCGTAGGCTATACCTACTATGTGCCGCCTATTTTGAGCTATCGTCTTGAGTCTTTACCGGCCCAGTCGAAAGGGCTGCTGGTTTGGATTTTAGAAGGCAATATTCTTTCCCATCAGGAAGTGCAGTATTTGACGAATCTGCCCAAAATTGCCCCGCAGGTAAAAGTGGTAGTTGAAATGGGAGGCGATCGCGTTTTTAGCTGGATGCCTTTAGCGCAGGCTCTCTAAGCCACCTGACATATTGTTAGCCTACGAGCTGCTGCGGAACGGCTATAGCGATCGCCTCATTTTTGCAATAACCCATTAGCATAGAAGGGTGAGCAAACTGTATTCTCCTCTGACTGCCCTCAAGGAAGGTCACTGGTTTAAGCTTATTTGCGGCGCCAGCTATCAGCACCTTCCTGCTGTAAGAAATTTAGCGCTGGCCTATGCGCTAGCAGGAGCTGACTGTATTGATGTTGCGTCAGATCCGGCTGTGGTGGCAGCGGTTAAGGCGGCTCTCGATGTCGCCGAAAATTTAGCAACTACTCAGGCATACTCTCCCGCTGCGGCTGAATTTGTTCGCCCCTGGCTCATGGTCAGCCTCAACGATGGGGAAGATCCGCATTTTAGGAAGGCCGCTTTTGAGTTCAGCGACTGTCCTCCGGGCTGTCATCGTCCCTGCGAGTCCGTTTGTCCGGCTGAGGCTATCACCTTTCCCAAGCAGAACAGCAGCAGCTTTGCCGGCGTTATTAGCGAACTTTGTTACGGGTGTGGGCGCTGTCTGCCGGTTTGCCCCAGTCAGCACATTACCACTCAAACCTACGTTTCTACTCCTGCAGCCATAACCGCTTCAGTTCTGATGGGAGTCGATGCGATTGAAATCCATACGCAGGTTGGCCGGGAAGCAGACTTTGAGCGCCTGTGGCGGGTTATTCGTCCTCACCGCTCGCAGCTAAAGGTTTTGGCGGTGAGCTGCCCTGACGCACCGGGCTTAGGACGCTATTTGCAGCATCTGTGGGAAATGATGCAGCCGCTAGACAGGCCGCTAGTTTGGCAAGCTGACGGTAGACCGATGAGCGGTGATATTGGTAAGGGCACAACGCACGCGGCGATCAGGCTAGGACAGAAGCTTTTAGCCACTGATTTGCCGGGGTACGTTCAGCTAGCAGGAGGGACTAATCAGCACACGGTGGATAAGCTGCGATCGCTGGATTTGCTGCCCCACCCACAGCGCCTGACAAAGTTGCCTACCGTAGCTGGCGTTGCCTACGGCAGCTACGCGCGATCGCTATTAGCGCCAATTATCAATCAGCTTGAACCGCCTCTTCCCTCAGCTGTCTCAGCTCAGACATATCAAAAGCAACAGCAGCAGCTAGAAGATTCCCCCAGGTTACTCAAGCAAGCAATCGACTTAGCCACAGGCTTAGTCGGACAGCTCAAGCAGGCAGCGCCGGTCATCTTATCGATCGCAACAGCTTGGATTTTACCCAGTTCGTTTTTCTGGATTGCTCTAACTTTTAGTACTTATTTCATCACCTGATAGGCTTATGGTCAGTCCGAACAGCAACACTGCTTCCGACATGAATGCCAATATCTCAGCGAATTCGGATCAGACCGCCGTTATCTCTCAAGCGGCTGTTACAGATGATTTGGATCGGCTCATTGAGGTACTTCCCGTCAGCATTCGAGAGGCTGTAGAGCATCATCCCCAGCGCAACCAGTTAATTGAGATTGTGATGGATTTAGGGCGGTGGCCTGAAGCGCGTTTTCCAGAAGGGGCCGAATATTTATCGGAGGAAGTTGTCTCTAAAGCTGACCTCAACCAGTGCATCGACCATATCAGCCATTTCAGCGGCGATAATCGAGCTGGCATTGAGCAAACTTTGCACCGCATCAGCGCTATGCGCAACCGTTCTGGGGAAGTGATTGGTCTTACCTGCCGGGTGGGCCGCGCCATCTTTGGCACTATTGGCCTGATTCGAGATTTAGTGGAAACCGGCAAATCTATTCTGATGCTGGGGCGTCCGGGGGTAGGAAAAACGACGGCGCTAAGAGAAATTGCTCGCGTCCTAGCCGATGACTTGCTCAAGCGAGTAGTCATTATCGATACGTCTAACGAAATTGCGGGCGATGGCGATATTCCTCATCCGGCCATCGGTCGGGCGCGGCGGATGCAGGTGGCTCAACCGGAGCTGCAGCATCGAGTCATGATCGAAGCGGTGGAAAATCACATGCCGGAAGTAATTGTGATTGATGAAATTGGCACAGAGCTAGAGGCTTTGGCTGCTAGAACTATTGCTGAGAGAGGCGTGCAGCTTGTGGGTACCGCCCACGGTAATCGAATCGAAAATCTGATCAAGAATCCTACCCTATCTGACCTAGTCGGCGGCATTCAGTCAGTGACGCTAGGAGATGATGAAGCGCGGCGGCGGGGCAGTCAAAAAAGCGTCCTAGAGCGCAAAGCACCGCCCACGTTTGAAATCGCGGTTGAAATGATGGAGCGTCAGCGCTGGATCATCCACGAAGACGTAGCGAACACGGTAGATATCCTGCTGCGAGGCAGACAGCCTAATACCCAAGTCCGTACGATTGGCGAAAACGGCAAGGTCAAAATCACGCACGAGCTGCCTAGCGGCTTTAACGAAGCAGCCAGTCCGTCGCGATCGCGCAGCGGCAATCGCGGATGGCGCGCCTCCGGGCGGATGACCCCGGTAGCTACTAGCCCTACCTTGTCCAGCAGGGCCTATCCGATTGCAAAAGAAAGTCAGCCGGTGACAGCAGAACAGCAGTACTTTGAGCAGTCGATCCGCAGCTCTATTCCAGAAGACGGCTTTGCTCAGATGCAAGATGTTCTGACTACTGAGGAAACAGCGCCTAGATTTGGCCTGGAAGGAGAGGACATTGTTCAGGTTTATCCCTACGGCATTAGCCGTCATCAGTTAGACCAGGTTATTAGCACGCTGCATCTGCCAGTAGCTTTGACCAAAGACTTAGACAGCTCAGATGCCGTCTTAGCGCTGCGCTCTCATGTTAAAAACCACTCCAAGCTGCGTCATATTGCTAAGTCCAGGCAAATTCCTATTCAGACCGTCAAGTCAAACAGCGTGCCTCAAATTATCCGAGCTTTGCAGCGTCTCCTAGATATTGAAGAACCCAATGGGCTTTCCACCGCTACGAATCTGCAACTGTTTTCACGCAACGGTTCCGATGACGAATTAGAGGCTCTTGAAGAAGCTCGATTGGCAGTCGAGCAAATTGTGATTCCCAAAGGGCAGCCTGTAGAACTGCTGCCGCGCTCGGCTAAGGTACGTAAGATGCAGCATGAGCTGGCCGAGCATTACCGCTTAAAGTCTTCTAGCTTTGGTGACGAGCCCAATCGCCGACTTCGCATTTATCCTGCTTAAGACTTATGCGCCAAATGCACCTTTTCCCTATGATGAGCTGCAGGATTAAGATCAGCAAAGTATCTCATTCCCAAGATAGTCTTTGAACTAAGCTATAGCCTATCCTTTATCCCATTGAGGTTTTTATGAGAAAGATTTTTTCATGCCTATTTGCCCTCGTTTTAGCCTTTTCAATTGGCTTGACGGGGTGTAGCGCTGCCGATACAACTGCTAGCTCAAGTGACGGCCTGACTGGCAACTACCAGCAGGACACGCTAGCGCTCATCAGCAGTCTTAGAGAAGCGATTAGCGCCCCGGCTGATGCTCCCGATAAGATGGCAACTGAAGCAGAAGCCAAGAAAATGATTAATACCTTTGCTTCACGCTATCGCCGCGACAACTCAGTTGCAGCTCTCAGCTCTTTTACAACCGTTCGCACCGCGCTTAACGCTTTGGCCGGTCACTACAGCTCCTACCCCAATCGGCCCATCCCCGAAAAGCTAAAAAACCGATTAGAGCAAGAATTTAAGCAGGCAGAAGCAGCTCTCAGACGAGAATCTTAGCCGCTTTAATAGCCTTCCAAGCTCGCTGTATGAATGCAGCGAGCTTTTTAATAAATTTATGGCTGTAATCTAATTTGACGAATTGGCAATCAATTTAGTAGGATAGTCATTCTGTAGTAAAGTGCGAAAATTCTGGACATGAAAGTCCGTCCGTCTGTTCGAAGAATGTGCGAAAAATGCCGCGTCATTCGTCGTCGTGGTCGCGTTATGGTTATTTGTTCTAACCCGAAGCACAAGCAGCGTCAGGGTTAGTAACTTTTTCTTTTTGGTTTTCAAGTCTAGAAAATTTGCTTTGAGGTCATAGCACCTCGTTAAGGTAACGGTTCAATTTTTGGGAGATTAACCTGTGGCACGGATAGCTGGCGTTGACCTTCCACGGGATAAACGCATCGAGATTGGGTTGACATACATTTACGGAATTGGCCTGAGTCGTTCTCAGGAAGTCTTGGCCAAGACTGGGGTTAATCCTGATATCAGAGTCAAAGAGCTGAGCGACGAAGACGTTGCGAAACTGAGAGAAACAGTTGAGAACGACTATCAGATAGAGGGAGATCTCAGACGCTGGGAAAATATGAACATCAAGCGTCTGATGGATATTGGCGCTTATCGAGGTCGTCGTCATCGGGCTGGGCTACCTGTTCGGGGACAGCGGACTCGCACCAATGCCCGCACACGCCGAGGTGCTCGCCGCACGGTTGCGGGTAAGAAGAAAGCGAAGTAGGGCTGGTTAATCTCTCTCTTTTGCTGACCGAAAAGCGCTGCTGTATAAGTCAGCAATTTTTTTTGGAGACTGCTGGCAAATCAGCTTGTCTGGCCTCAATGGCTCACTGAGATTTCTAAATTTGGCAACTACTTGCGTTCAGCTCTACTAAATGGGTCGCTCAGCACCCAGTCATTCTCATCGATTCACTTAGGTTTTAACTGTTATGGCGAAACCCACTAAAAAGTCAGGCGCTCGGAAGCAAAGAAAGAATATTCCCAGCGGCGTAGCTCATATTCAATCCACGTTTAACAACACAATTGTAACTATCACCGACACTAACGGTGAAACTGTATCCTGGGCCTCAGCTGGTTCTAGCGGCTTCAAAGGAGCTAAGAAAGGCACTCCCTTTGCCGCTCAGACCGCAGCGGATGGTGCTGCCCGCCGAGCTATGGATCAGGGAATGCGGCAAATCGAGGTGATGGTGAGTGGTCCTGGGGCTGGTCGAGAAACCGCTATCCGAGCTTTGCAAGGAGCCGGTTTGGAAATTACTTTGATCCGCGATGTGACGCCGATTCCCCACAATGGTTGTCGTCCCCCCAAGCGCCGTCGGGTTTAGAAAAAGGCTTTTGCCGATAGCGGGCAGGAACAGGGGGTAGAAGCTTGGGCGGCCATTTAGCAGCCTGAAGGTTCTAGATTTTAAATTAAAAGCCTAGTCAAATTTCTAACAGGTTACGTGTTAGAGCTGCAAGGAAAAGGGAGGTTGCGCCATGGCACAGTTTCAGGTTGAGTGCGTAGAGTCAATTATTGAAGACGATAACGGTCAGTATAGCCAGTTCGTTATTGAGCCTTTAGAAAGGAGTCAAGGTACCACGGTTGGCAATGCACTCCGCCGAGTTTTGCTGTCTAATTTAGAAGGGGCGGCTATTACTGCGGTGCGAATTGCTGGGGCAACCCATGAATTCTCAACGATTCCGGGCGTTCGAGAGGATGTCTTAGACATTCTGTTGAATATGAAAGAGGTCGTTTTAAGCAGCTATTCAAATCAGCCTTTGATTGGCCGTGCTATCGTGCATGGGCCAGCGGCGGTCACTTCAGATGACTTTGATTTACCAGCCGATGCCGAGCTGATCAATCCCGATCACTACATTGCAACCGTTGCCGAAGGCCACACTTTGGAGATGGAATTCAAGGTGGAGAAGGGGCGCGGCTACCGGGCGATTGATCGCTCTCGTGACGATGCAGCGGCGCTAGACTTCATGCAGATAGATGCGATTTTCATGCCCGTCCGCAAGGTCAACTACACGGTTGAAGATGCAATGGTGGCAGGTTCGCTGGAAAAAGACCGTTTGGTCATGGATATTTGGACTAACGGTAGTCTGACACCTCAGGAAGCCATGAGTCAGGCCGCAGCAATTCTAGTGGATTTGTTTAATCCTCTGAAGGATGTGACGCTAGAGCCTTCCCAAGAGGAAGAAAAAGAGAGCGAAGATCCGACTAACCAAATCCCGATTGAAGAGCTGCAGCTTTCAGTGCGGGCCTATAACTGCCTGAAGCGAGCCCAGATTAACTCTGTTTCAGACTTGCTGGACTACAGCCAGGAAGATTTGTTAGAGATCAAAAACTTCGGCCAAAAGTCTGCCGAGGAAGTTATTGAAGCTCTACAGGTTCGATTGGGTATTACGCTACCCCTAGAAAAACCTGCTAAATCTTCTTGATTTTCAAGCTTTTGCCCCTTCGTGCAGTTTGAGCTGAAGGGGCTTTTCCCGAAGCCGATAGTAGCGCTTCTTTTTTAGTGTTGATTTTCCTAAAGTGAGCCATTATGCGTCATCGTCGTCGTATTCCCAAGCTTGGCAAGCCTGCCGACCAGCGTAAAGCCCTCCTGCGATCGCTGACCACCGAACTAATTCGGCATGGTCGGATTAAGACCACAAAAACTCGGGCGAAGGCCGTTCGCTCTGAAGCTGAGCGGATGATTACCTTAGCTAAAGAGGGATCTTTGGCAGCCCGCCGTCAGGCAATGGGCTATCTCTATGACAAGCAGCTCGTTCACGCCCTGTTTGATCAGGTGCCAGAGCGCTACAGCGATCGCCAAGGCGGCTATACCCGCATCGCCCGCACGGTTCGCCGTCGGGGAGATAACGCTGAAATGGCCGTCATTGAGCTTACCTAGGGAAGTTAAAGCACTCAGGATGTCGGCAACCCCAGACAGCATTGGTCAGCAAATTCAATCCGAGCGCAGTGGTCGCTGGGATCAGACACAGCGCATTGCTCTGGTGATTCAGTATGTAGGCACCCATTTTCATGGCTGGCAGCGGCAGCTCAACCAGCGAACTGTTCAGGGAGACATTGAGCAGGTTTTACGAGAGGTGCTGGGCTACCAGGTGACTTTACACGGCGCGGGACGTACCGATGCAGGCGTTCACGCAGCAGCTCAGGTTGCTCACTTCGACGCCCCCCAGGTTATTCCGGCAGCTCGCTGGGCGGCCATCCTAAATCATCGCCTACCGGCAGATATTACTGTGCGTGCCTCGGCTCAGGTTGACGGTGACTGGCACGCCCAGTTTTCGGCCCAGTGGCGACGCTACCGATATACGCTTTATACTGATTCTCGCCCTAACCTGTTTATCAGTCCCTATGCTTGGCACTACTATTACCAGCCTTTGGACGCAGCTTTAATTCAGTCGGCCCTGTCACCCCTAGTGGGCAAGCACGATCTGACAGCTTTTCATCGGGCAGGGTCAGGTCGCGCCCATTCTTGGGTAGAAATTCAGGCAGCAGAATGCTATCGGCGTAATAGCTTTCTGTACGTCGAACTGCAGGCCAGCGGATTTCTCTATGGCATGGTGCGGCTCATTGTAGGGCTGATTGTGCAGGTAGGGCAAGGCCAGCGATCGCCTGAAAGCTTTACTCAGCTATGGATGACGAAGCGGCGTGACTTAGTCAAGTATTCTGCCCCAGCTCAGGGACTTTGCCTACTGAGGGTAGGTTATCCTAAGTTTCCCTTTGCGCCTGAAGTTTGGTTTGATACCCAGCCCCTGCTGTCTTTAACCTCTGTACCCACAGCAGTCTAGCTTTACTACCTCGTCTGATTATAAACACCATACTCATGTTGACTAAAACCTACGTTCCATCACAAGAATCTATTGAGCGCAAGTGGTACGTTGTCGATGCTACCGATCAACGTCTTGGCCGCCTAGCGACTGAAATTGCTTCTGTTCTAAGGGGCAAGAACAAGCCGACCTTTGCCCCCCATATGGACACCGGCGACTTCGTCGTTGTGATCAATGCCGAAAAAATTGCCGTTACTGGCAGAAAGCGAGAGCAAAAGCTCTATCGCCGTCACTCTGGTCGCCCCGGCGGGATGAAAACTGAAACCTTTGCTCAGCTCCAAAACAGAATTCCTGAGCGCATCGTGGAAAAGGCCGTTAAGGGAATGCTGCCTAAAAACAGCTTAGGCCGCAAGCTATTTACTAAGCTCAAGGTCTACACGGGGCCTGACCATCCCCATCAGGCCCAGAAGCCTGAAACTTTGATCATCAACACCATTCCTGGAGGAGACAAATAATGCAGGCTACTGATCAGTCAGAAAGAGCTGTTTACTGGGGTACTGGGCGTCGAAAATCAGCCATTGCCAGAGTTCGCCTAGTTCCCGGCAGCGGGCAAATGACTATTAACGGCAAGCCGGGAGAACTGCATCTGCAAGGTAATCCAGCTTACTTAACCGCAGCTAAGGCTCCTTTGGAAACCCTTGGCCTAGAAAATGACTACGACATTTTAGTCAACGTGCGGGGAGGGGGACTGACCGGACATGCCGATGCCATTCGCCTAGGCGTTGCGAGGGCGCTGTGCGAACTGGATCCGGAAAACCGTAAGCCGCTTAAAATTGAAGGCTATCTCACGCGAGATCCTCGCTCCAAAGAGCGGAAGAAGTATGGATTGCGCAAGGCGAGAAAAGCGCCTCAGTACTCTAAGCGCTAACGGGCTTAGCTCAGGAACTGCGATAACCTCGCTACACTGTAGAGAGACATACTTAACAAATTAGTTATTGCTACTTGAATTTGACGACGTTGAAAAATGCCTAAATCTGACATTCATCCTACCTGGTACCCCGATGCCAAAGTTTACTGTAATGGCAAGCTAGTCATGACAGTAGGTTCGACCAAACCTGAGCTCAGCGTAGACGTTTGGTCAGGCAATCATCCTTTCTACACGGGCACTCAGAAGATTATTGATACTGAGGGTCGAGTTGAGCGCTTCTTGCGGAAGTACGGCATGATGGATAGCAATCAAGAGCAGAAGGACGACGCTGCCGAGCAATAGCCTCAGCGATCGCCGCTTTGCTTTCCGAGTGATTGATCAATCACTCGGAGATTTTTCATATGTTATGTCTGTTATCTAACTGTGTCCGGTGTCATGGCTGAATCTTACCTAATCGATAAGCTTAATTCGGTTGAGCAAACCTTTACAGAACTGACGCGACGTTTAGCAGATCCCGATGTCGCTACAGATCCTGATGAGTTTCAGCGTATCGCCAAAGCCCGGGCTTCTCTGGAAGAAACAGTCACGACTTACCATACCTGGAAGGAAACGCAGGAAGAACTAGAGGGGGCGCGCGAAGTTTATAAAGAAGCCGCTAGCGATCCTGAACTGAAGGAAATGGCGTCTCTAGAGGTAGAAACGCTAGATCAGCGGCGTGAAAGCTTAGAAAATCGGCTGAAAGTCCTGCTGCTGCCGCAAGATCCCAATGATGATAAGAACATCATGCTGGAAATCCGGGCTGGTGCCGGAGGAGACGAGGCCAGCATTTGGGCCGGGGATTTAGTGAGAATGTATTCTCGCTATGCGGAAGGTCAGGGCTGGCGGGTCAAAATGCTGAGCGAGTCTTTGGCTGATATGGGTGGCTTCAAGGAAGCCATTCTGGAAATTCAAGGAGAGCAGGTCTATAGCAAGCTGAAGTTTGAAGCGGGCGTTCACCGCGTACAGCGCGTGCCCGTAACCGAAGCGGGGGGGCGAGTTCATACCTCAACAGCAACGGTGGCCATCATGCCCGAAGTGGATGATGTGGAAGTTGAAATTGATCCGGGTGAGATTGAAATGTCAACAGCCCGTTCTGGCGGCGCTGGCGGACAGAACGTCAACAAAGTTGAAACCGCCGTTGATCTATTTCACAAGCCGACGGGCATCCGGATTTTCTGTACGGAAGAGCGATCGCAGCTACAGAACCGTGAGCGGGCTATGCAGATTTTGCGGGCCAAGCTCTACGAGATGAAGATGCGAGAGCAGCAGGCTGAAGTGACTTCGATGCGGCGATCGCAGGTAGGCACAGGTGCTCGCTCTGAAAAAATTCGCACCTATAACTACAAAGACAATCGCATTACCGATCATCGCCTGAATCAGAACTTCTCTCTCTCTCCGGTCTTAGAAGGTGATATCGAAACCATGATTCAGTCTTGCATTTCTCAAGACCAGCAGGAACGGTTAGAAGAACTGGCAGCCTCCAACTCAGCTACTGTCTAGCGGTTAACGAATATTTTCTGAGGAGGGTACAGTATACCTGTACCCTTTTTGCGTGGCAAAATCCTAAGATGGCTCGTTTTTTGCACCTGGCCGATATTCATCTAGGCTTCGATCGCTACGGTAGCTCAGAGCGGACAAAAGACTTTTTCAAATCTTTCAATGATGTTATCGAACGCTACGCCATCGATGCCGCAGTAGATTTTGTTTTAATCGCCGGGGACCTATTTGAGCACCGCAATATTCAGCCCGCGATTTTGAATCAGGCGCAGATCGCGCTAAAAAAGCTGCAGGCAGCCGCAATTCCGGTTTTGGCGATCGAGGGTAATCACGATAACCGGCCCTATGGAACGCCCACGAGCTGGTTGAAATATCTGTCAGACTGGGGCTTACTCAAGCTGTTAGAACCCAATCCAGCTACAGACGAAGCGGCTTTCTATCAGCCCTGGAGCGATCGCACCCGTCGCGGCGGCTACATCGATTTAGAGTGCGGCGTGCGCGTACTGGGATCGAGCTGGTACGGGGCTGCCGCTCCCCAGGCTATTCAGCAAATTGCTAACGGGCTGCAGCAGCTGCCGGTTGGCCCCGCCCACACCGTTTTAATGTTCCATCACGGCCTACAAGATCAGGTAGCTCGCTACGCCGGAGCGCTGCGCTATGAGGAAGTCCGTCCCCTCAAGACTGCCGGGGTTGACTACCTCGCTCTAGGACATATTCACAAAAATTACGCCGAGGAGGGCTGGATCTTCAATCCGGGTTCTTTGGAAGCGAACAATATCGAAGAAAGCCAATATCAGCGGGGAGTTTACCTAGTTGAGATCAACGGGCAGGGCATCCAAGCGACGCTGAAGCAGGATTACCATCAGCGGCCTATTGTCCGCTTAAATTTGAAGGTGCGAGGCCAAGAAACCCTAGAAGACGTTGAACAAATGGCGATCGCGGCTGTGACTACTGCTGTTGACACCGGAGAGATCAAGCCAGATTTACAACCCATTGTAGAGCTGCGAATTGAGGGCCAGGTTGGCTTTGAACGCTTAGATCTCGATATCCGCCAGTTGCAAAATCAGCTTCAGCAGCAGAGCAACGCCCTGATTTTTCTGCTGAAGTATGAGGTTGATCAAGTCGCTTATGCTTCACCGCTCAGCGATGAAAGCCACCGTCTCCAGGTAGAGCAAGAGGTTTTTCATGACCTGCTCAGCGCTAACAACGTCTATAAAAAGCGAGCGCCTATGCTGGCTCAGGGTCTGATTGATCTCAAGGATATGAGCTTAGAAGATGCAGCGGAAGCAGCTCAGTACGCCTTTTTGCAAACCCTACTTGATGATGAGCCAGCCTGATCTCAAGCATGAGCCAACTATTAGAGTTTTGCGTACCCTAGAATTTATCGCTCGTGACTTAACGCGCTATGGCCCCTGACTCTACTGCAGATTCTCCAACGCCGCTTTCTCCTGAGCAGCAAGCCGCTCTCTTTGCTCAAGCAGTTGCGGCCCTGAAGCAACAAAAATACGAAGCCGCCACTGCCATTCTGCAGCAGCTACTCAGAGGCACAACCAGCCGCCGCTATCAGGCCAAAGCGCAAATGGGACTGGTTAGAGCGCTTGCCGGTCAAGGAGATATCGCAGCGGCGATCGCGCAGTGTCAAGCACTGCAGCACCATGCCAGTCCTCAAGCGCAAGCCTGGGCCAAGCGGACTCTAGCCGAATTGCAGATCCAAGCAGCGACAGCCGAGGCCGTAGAACCCCCTCCGGGCCAAGAAGATTTAAGCGGGTTTACGCCACTTGAGGCTGACGCAGCCCCTACGGCTCCTGAGAAAGCATTCCCGGCTCCAAAGCCTACTCCTGGCGACATCAGCGGTTTTACCCCTTTAGAAACTTCCGCATCCCAGCCATCTGAGCAAGATTTGCAGTCGCCTCCTATTGCCCCCACTTCCTCAACGGCTGATAGCTTTGACGGCAGCGGTTCTCTGTTTCAATATGAACGGCTGAATGCGGCTACGGGTTCTCCGCCGCCTATCCAGGCAGCCTCCACGCCCATCTCCGCTCCAACTGTTGAACCTCAGACGGAGACAAATCTCCCTGCTGCAGCCCCCCAACTGCCTAACCAGACTCAGCTGCCAGATAGGCTGCGATCGCCTCAGACCTTATCTAGCGCTAAACCAGTTGATGTGTGGTTGTTGAGTGCGATCACCGCGATCGCCTGGGTATGGCTATCAACCTGGCTGCTGCATCGAGTCACCCTAGCCCTCAACAGCCTCTTGGCCCTGATCCGCTGGCCTTTCAATCCGCGACCGCTGCTCTTTTTCTACCACAGCCATCCTTTTTTAGTTTTTCTCTTCTGTTTGGGGTTAGTCTTGGCCTCTCCTTGGCTGTTTGACGAACTGCTGAAACGCCTATATCAGCTTAAGTCGTTCTCCACGCGGCAGCTAGAAGTTCACAGTCACGAAGCGGTGCTATTGCTGCGCCGGGTCTGTCGTCAGCGTAACTGGCTCATGCCCGATCTTAAACTGCTGCCGACCTCCATACCGCTCTGCTTTAGCTATGGTTTCAGTCCACGCTATGGTCGTTTGGTAATTAGCCAGGGGGCTTTGGAGCAGTTCAGCGAAGACGAGCTAACCGTACTCTATGCCCGTGAGCTGGCGCGGATGGGCCGGGGGGACTGGCCCATCCTTTCAGGATTGGGACTTTATCTACAGTTTTTTTACCAAGGGTACGTGTGGTTAGCCCAGCAAAGCGATTGCCAAACCGCACCTACCTGGCAGAAGCTACTGGGCGCGGCTTCAGCGATTTGCTATAGCCTGTACTGGCTGATGCGCAAGCTGGGACTAGGGCTAGCTCGACTCGGCACAGCCAAGAGCGATCGCGCTGCTGCCCGGCTGACTGGCAATCCCAATGGCTTGATTAGGGTTTTGCTGAAAACAGCCCGCCTTACGGCCACCCATATTCAAGCCCAACGACAGGTGCCTACTTTGCTTGAAAGCATTGATTTACTCACCCCACTGAGCGCTCAGGTGGCTATTAGCCAGGGCAGCTTTGCTGAGACTCTGCCCTGGTCTGAAATTTTGGTCTGGGATATGCGCAACCCCTATCGCCACTGGCTGACCTTCAATCAGCCCCAACCCTTGCTGGGTGAGCGGATTCAGTGGCTGAGCCAGATGGCTGAACAGGAGGGCCTGAAAAGGGCGATCGCAGAAGTTGCCATGGATTCCCCCGCCGTTCAAATCAAATCCTTCTCCGCTTTTTATCGCTACTGGCAGCCCCTCGTAAAGCAGGGTGGGCCAATTGTAGGACTGCTGATAGGCGGAGCCTTGGCCTTAATTCTGTGGTTTATAGGCGGCATTGCCAGTGCCTTTAACATTTGGCAGCTTGACTGGCTTTATCAGGATCAATCGCTCCTGCAGGGTAGTCTGCTAATGGGTTTTGGGATTGGCACACTTCTACGGATCAATCAGCTTTTCCCCGATATCAGTCCGACCCGCAAGCCTTCTAACCCCGACTTAGCAGCGCTTTACCGTCGTGACGAACTTTTACCCATCGACAGCATTAGGCTCATCGTCGAGGGCCAGCTTCTAGGACATCCGGGCAGCCTCAACTTGCTGGGCCAAAGCCTACTGCTAAAAACCGATCAGGGCCTGATCAAGCTACACTTTTCTACTGCACTAGGGCCGCTAGGCTACCTTTTCCGGCAGAGTCAACATCATCCGGCTAGTCTGATAGGACGTTCAGTCACAGTGGCGGGCTGGCTGCGCCGGGGTGGACTGATTTGGTGTGATATTGAGCGTCTTCAGACCCAGACAGGCAAAACGATTCGGGGACAAGCGCCTATTTTCTTGACCTGGATTAGCACAGCCGCCACGCTCATGGGTATCTACATTATCTTTCGAGGTGGCTAAAAGTTAAGAAACATTGCGGCAATGGGCAAAAAGTGTTAATTTTTGTATAGGACTCCAGTACACCTAGGTGTGACTTACTTTTTAACGAGGTCGCATTTGCCCTTAAGGGGTAATAGGTATCAGGTTCTCCTACTCTCAACACAGCAAGATTGACCAGCCGTTGTGCGGCTGGTTTTTTCTAGGAGCGTCTGTTCTGGCTGCAAGAGTGTCCTGAATCGCTCCCGCCTGTCTATCCAGCCTCTTAAAAAAATATTCGTTTTTTCCTGCGGTTGAAGTTTATTTTCCTTAAAATGAGAATAGGACTCGCAATTGGTAAAGTTGTAGGCGATCGAGGACTGACTGCTGGTTTTGAGCCTCGAACTTTACTTTGTACAGCTTGCTTCTTTGTTTTGGATCTGCTTGAATTAGAGTTCTATGGCGCTTTAAACCTGCTTTTCAATACCTACCCTGGGTCGTGGTACCTTAGTGATTGGCGCAATTCGTTGGTAAGCTTTCTAGGAAAATTAACGTTGTCCGAATCACTTTATGCGGATAGTTCATCGCTAACAGCTCAAATTGGCCTGCGGTTTGATCAGCTATGGCATAGGTTAGCTATCTATTTTCAGGCTAAAGGCGATGTCCTCCCACGAAGTTCAGCGTGCGTATCTTCCATTCCAGCGGCGATAAGTTTTTCTCAAATTGCAGATATTAGCCTGTGGGTACCTGAGCGTTTTGGTTAAGTGCTCTACGGTTTTGCTGTTTAACAAAGTGTTGTGTCCTAATTAGGTTAGAGGTATCTTTTATGTCAGTTCGTTTATACGTGGGCAATTTGCCTAAAGAGCTAGAGCGTGAAGAGTTGGAGGCTATTTTTGCCGACTACACCGAAGAGATTGTATCTATCAAGCTGATTTCTGATCGGAAGACGGGCAAATGCCGTGGTTTTGGCTTTGTCACCGTCAAGACCGATGAGCAGGCAGACGTGCTAGTGGAGAAATTCAACGGCTATCAGATTCAAGACAGCTCTCTCAAAGTTGAGAAAGCGCTGCCTCGTAGCAAAGGCGGCAAGTCTGATGCAGAGTCTAGTGAAAGCGGCGGGAGTGCCCCAAATCGCCGTGGTAAGAGCAAAAGCAAGGCTCGTGGCGGCAGCTCTACTTCCACTTCTACTGATGCTGCCCGTCCCGATCCGCGCTGGGCGGATGAGCTTGAGAAGCTGAAGGAACTGCTGGCAGCGCAGACAACGTCTTCATAGCGGCAGTTTTCCAAAGCGATTGTTAATAGGCTTTTTTGATTGAATCAGCCTTATTAATAATTTTCTCAAAGCAAAAATTTTTCCAATTAAAGCGGGGACATCGTTAAAAATGTCCCCGCTTTTACTAGTTTCTAAAAATTGCTCCAGGTTGCTTGCAGGCTTAGCCGCCGTACTGCCAGCCCGTATCTTCAAGCAACAGGGGCTTACCTTCTCTATGCAACGCAGCGCCGACAACTTCACCCACAAAGACGGTATGATCGCCGTGTTCTACGCTCCCAACCACATTGCATTCTACGTAGCCTAGCGAATCTTTGATCACTGGACAGCCAGTTTCTTCGCCGGGGTAAAATTCAATATCTTCAAACTTGTTGCCGACACGACGTAGCGGCTTAAAAAAGTTTTGGGCAATTTCTTTTTGTCCGGCTTCCAGGAAGCTGATCGCAAAGACGCCGCTAGATTTGAGCATTGTATGAGAGGTGGAGTCATTTTTGACGCAGTTGACCACCAAGGGCGGTTGGAAAGACGCCTGCATCACCCAGCTTACGGTAAAGCCATTTAAATCGTCCCCAGACTTTACGCCACAGACATAAATGCCGTGGGGAATTTTGCGCAGCAGTGTCTTTTTAGCTTGTTCATCTAACAAGGTGTTTACGTTCCTTTGCTAACTACATGGCTCAGTGTATTACAGATGATTTTCACCCAGCTATCTTTCGGGCGGCAGAAGTCGCTGGCCCAATTAGCGCCGAGCCACACCAGCATCTCTAGCAGCCTGCTGCACCGCAGAAGCAACTGCAAGGGCGACCCGTGAATCAAACACCGAAGGAATGATGTGTTCTGGACTCAGTTCGCTGGAGTTGACCAGAGAGGCGATCGCGTGAGCCGCCTCTAGGTACATGGTGGTGGTAATCGCCTGAGCCCGGCAGTCTAGGGCACCGCGCAAAATCCCCGGAAAGGCCAAGACGTTATTAATCTGATTAGGGTAATCGCTGCGACCTGTCGCCATCACCGCGACAAGACCTTCCACCTGCTCTGGCTGGATTTCCGGAATTGGATTAGCCATAGCAAACACAATTGGATTGGCCGCCATCGCTTTGACCATTTCTGGTGTCACTACGCCAGGAACGCTCACGCCTAAGAAAACATCCGCATCTCGCAGCGCATCTGCTAATGTGCCTGGTGTAGCCACGGCAAAAGCCTGTTTTTCCGGCGTGAGCTGGGAGCGATCGCTCGAAATAATTCCTTTCGAGTCGCACATAATGATGGTGTTAGCGCCCGCTTTCTTCAGCAGGCGAGCAATCGCAACCCCGGCAGCCCCAGCGCCATTGATCACAATTTTGATGCTTTCTAGGGATTTATTGACCAGTTTCAGGGCATTGAACAGCGCGGCTAGAGATACGATGGCCGTACCGTGCTGGTCATCATGAAATATGGGAATGTCTAGTTCTTGCGCCAGGCGAGCCTCGATTTCAAAACAGCGCGGGGCGCTAATATCTTCCAGATTAACGCCGCCAAAGACGGGAGCAATGCGCTTGACGGTTTCGACAATTTCGTCCGTATCCTGGGTGTCTAGGCAAATGGGAAAGGCATCTAACCCCGCAAACGCCTTAAATAGCATGGCTTTACCTTCCATCACTGGCAAAGCCCCGGCTGGCCCCAAGTTTCCTAAACCCAGAACGGCGCTGCCGTCGGTGACAATTGCCACCGTGTTGCCTTTGATTGTCAGGTCGTAGACTCTTTCTGGCTTGGCGGCGATCGCATTGCAAATTCTGCCCACTCCTGGCGTATAGGCCATTGCCAGGTCTTCCTGATTGCGCAGCGGCATCTTACCTTCCACGTGGATTTTGCCACCTTTATGCAGGTTGAAGGTGCGATCGTGAACGTTCAGCATCTCAATGCCATGCTGCTTTAACTGACCAATAGCATCGGTAATTTTTTCGGCATGTTCTGTACTAGCTGCATCAACGCTGATGTCCCGAATCACTGAATGACGCGATCGCTCAATGAGATCAAGCTGTCCGAGATTGCCACCGGCCTCGGCGATCGCCTGAGTGACTCTGGCTAACATACCTGCCCGATTTGGAATTTTTAGACGAAGCGTTAAGCTAAAGCTGGAGTTGGGAGTGAGTTGGACCATAAGACGCTTGAACGGCTCTTTTGCCTAGATAACTTAATAAATGTTAAGCCCAATAGGTAATTTCTATTGAACTGACCTAGTTTCTAGTCTGGCTAACCGACTCTCTTTACACTGTTCCTTATGGACGAATCTGCTTCGCGCCTGCTGCTCCCGCCATGCCTAGTTTGTACGCCGAAATTGAAATTGAAGCCGCCCGCGAAAAAGTATGGCAGGCTTTGATTGCGAAAGAAAAATGGTACTGGTGGAATACTTTTTTGTTTGACTGTGACCCGCAGCAGCCCTTTCGCGAAGGGGCGTCTGTGCTGCTGGCACTGCAGCGGCTGGAAGGAGACGAAGAAACAGAATTTCAGCCAACGATTGTGCGGCTACAGCCCCCTCTCCAGCTACGATGGGTTTCAACAGCCCCTGGGTTTAAGAGCGAACACCTGTTTGAGCTGCAAGATATTGGTCCCAACCGCACCAAATATAGCCACCGCGAACGGGTTTCAGGCGGGCTGGCTAGATTCTTTCTGCCCTTTATTCGAGATGACGAAAAGCGCGGCCTCAAGCGGATGGCGCGGCAGCTCAAGCGCTATGTAGAGCGGGGGCCAAAATCTCCCTACCAGAGCGATCGCTGGTGATGGTTCCTACTGCTCGGCTTTTTGCCGCTACTACCGCAGCCAACATAGAATCAGCCCTTTTGATGCGTATTGAATCAAAAAGGCTGACCTAAGCGATTGAGCTTGAATATTTGTCAGATGGCAGCGCTTGCGGACTACGCTGATTTCTGTAGTTGCCATTGACAGACCAGATTACCGTCAACAACGCTCCAATGAGCGGCTAAACGCTTTTTTTCGGGATGATTGGGCTGACTAAACTGAGCATCAATTCCTAGGCTGTCGGGTTCACGCAGCAGAGGCAGGGGACGTTCAGCCGAATTATAGGGCAGGGGGAATGGCATGGACTATTTCCTCGCTTGAATAACAAACTTAGTCGTTACGTATAGATACGGAGGAAATATCCGTCATTTCGCTGAGTCCTTTGTGACATTGCTGTGCAAGCACAGTGAGCTTAATCAGCTCAAAATGTAATTTAAATCACCCAGCCAATCTAACGAACTGCCGACGAAGCCGTATCTTGCAAATACTGAGCAAAAAACTCGGTCGTCTTGGCCCAAGCATCCGCTGCGGCCTCTGGCGCATACCGCTCACCGGAAGGATTGGCAAAGGCGTGACCCGCCTCTTCGTAGATATAAATTTCTGCAGGCTTGTCCAGCGATTCTAAGGCGGCCTCAAATTCGCGCACCTGCTCTACTGGAATGGCCTGATCTTCAGCCCCAAAAAAGCCAATAATTGGCATCTGTAATGGTTCTAGCTGCTCCGGTTCAGTGACGAGACGACCATAATAAATTGCCAAAGCGTCTAGCTGTTGCGGCAGCAATAACCCCGTCTGCAGTGACCAGCCACCGCCAAAGCACCAGCCAATTGAACCAATAGCAGAGGCTGCCTGCTCCGTGGCCAGATAGTCAAAAGCTTGCTGCAAATTAGCTTCAGCAGGCTCAGGGTCATTCATTACCGCCTGCATCAGCTGCCGAGCGGCTGCAGATGTATCAGCGACCTGGCTATTGTAGAGGTCCACGGCCAGGACGGTATAGCCCTCCCCGGCTAGCCGCTCTGTCATGGCGCGAATATTGTCGTTTAGGCCCCACCATTCATGAATAGCAATGATGGCGGGCAGCCCGGCTTCTGCGCCCTCAGGCTGGGCCAGATAGCCCGTGATAGGCTCCCCCGCCACGGTGGCATAGGTGACTGCCTCTGCTGTGACAGGCATAGCAGGCTCTAGCAGCGCTGCCTCAGTAGCTGTAGGCGTTTCACCGCGATGCTCCTGCTCCATGCGATCGCTGAGATTAGGCGCTGACTCAGGAGACGTAGAATTGGTGTCACTGCAGGACTGGAATAGAAGAGTAGTGCTGAGAGCTAAGCCAAATAAAACGGTAAAGAGCGATCGCAAACGCATAGTCTTTAAATGTAAACTGGTTTGCCATCGTAGCCGTTTTATCCCGCAGTCACCTCCACTAGAAGGGATAGGTTAAAACGTAGGACTTGCAGCGGCTAGGTACAATCGCGCTGATGCGGGGGGAACAGGATGCGGTAATATATTTTGCCTAAGACGGGATCGCCTTAATCAATCAGGTTGGAGTGTCAGCGTATGCCTCATATCATCGCAACTGCCAATATGAAGGGAGGCGTTGGCAAGACAACGCTGACGGTTAATTTAGCGGCGTGTTTAGCCAGAAACCATCAGCAGCGCGTCCTAGTGGTAGATCTCGATACTCAGATTAGCGCTACCCTCAGCCTGATGTCACCGGCGGATTTCGCGAAGCGGCGCAAGGAGAAACGAACCCTGCGTCACTTGGTCAATCAGATACTCTATCCAGACAAATATTTAACGCGATCGCCTTCTGAAGTCATCCGGCCTAGCAACCCGGATGCGCCTAACACGGCTAATGCGATCGCCGGATACCTCGGCAACGTCAAGGGCTTAGACCTGCTGCCCGGCGATATTGAACTCTACGATGAGTTCATGGTTTCCAAAATGCTGCACGAGCAGACTAACGCTAGAGGTGAAGAAGGACGTTTTGAAGCAACCTGGAACCACTTTGAGCAGCGGCTGATCTACTCGATTCTGGAGCCTGTCTTCAACGACTACGATTTTATTATTTTAGACTGCGCTCCCGGCTATAGCCTGCTGACTCGCAGCGGCCTCTTAGCCAGCGATTTCTACATGCTACCAGCGCGACCTGAACCGCTTTCAGTTATTGGGATTCAGCTTCTGCAGCGCCGGATTGAGCGCCTGAGAACTACCCACGAGGCCGACAAGATTCGTCAGATGCAGCTTTTAGGCATCGTCTTTACCATGTCCGGCAATCTGCTCACCGGGCGCTATTACCGTCAGGTGGTCAATCGGGTACGACAAGACTTCAGCGGTCAGCAACTATTTAGCGTCCATATTCCTAGCGACGTGCGGGTGGCCAAATCAGTCGATCGCTATCTGCCCGTCGTCCTCACCGATCCAGAAGCAAATGCCTCTAAAGCCTTGGCCAAGCTCACCCGTGAGTTCTTAAGCAAGCTGAAGACAGCTCAGGGATCTAAAGCTCAGGAATCTAAGCTCAGTCTGTCTGAGCTAGAGTAAGCAGCTCAATATCGATACGGGTAGTAGTTATAGTTATTATTGAGCGGGGCAACGTTACTACGCTGCAGGTTGTAGATATTGTTCAAGCTGCGGTGAGGCCGCCGAATCACCCGTGTCCGGTGGATAACTCGCCCGGAGCTGCCTGAACGAAAAACAGGATTGATCAAGGTTGAGTTGTTGATTTCTGAGTTGATAATCACGGGGCGATTAAGAGTGGCATTATTGATGCGAGCGCCGTTGATTACCGTTCTAGAACCATAGGGGGAATAGGTGGGATAGTAGTAGCCAGGATGGTTGCCCACTGAAATGCCAAAGTTTGACGTTCTGATGCTAAAGCCGCCGTTGGAAATAACGACAGTATCAGCCGCCGCGGGTTTGGGGGTTGCCACCAGCAAAGTTCCGGCGATCGCCCCTAAAACAGCCAGTCCCCAGCGAGAGGGTTGTCCTAAAGCTAGATTGAAGGAGGTAAGCATAATTCCTCTACTCAGTTGACTCACAACACAGTGCAGGCCGCATCCCTGACCCAAAAACTCATCAGTCCCCATCGGACTCCAGAGTTTTTTAGAATCCATATATATCTATGATGTCTGCTGAACCGCAAAAAGTTCAAATAATGGGGACTGAAAACACAAATTTTGCCAAAGTTGAGTTTGCTTCGGGGCTACAGCTTTTTGAGCGCGGCGACTATCGCCGCTCAATCACACATTTTGAGAAAGCACTGGCTCTCGCCAAGTGGCAGACGCTTTTGGGGGGAGAAATCCAAACCTGGCTGGTAAATGCCTATGCCGCTTGCGATCGCAGCCGCGAAGCGATCGCCCTCTGCGAAAAACTAACCCTACATCCGGACTTAGAAACCCGCAAGCAGGCCAAGCGGCTGCTGTATATTCTTAAAGCACCCAAACTCAAAGCCCGTCCGGAGTGGCTGAGCGAAATCCCAGACTTGGGCGCTATCGACGAAAAAGATCGCGATGCGATGCCTAATCTTAGCCGCTATGGGCAAACTAGCATCCCCGTCAAGAAAAAGAAGCCTCAGCCCCAGCTGGAACCTTTGGATCTCAGTCAGGTGAACACGCAGGATAATTTATTTCTCTGGGTGGCGCTAGGAGCGGCAGCGCTGGTTGTCGGTGGGCTGGTTTGGTGGGGATAGGAGAGGTAGGGAAGGCGAGGAGATGGGGAAGATGTGGCGGCGGTGGTGGTTGGCGGCATGTATAGGGCTGATGGCGCTGTTGCTGTCGGGATGTTTTCAGTCGGCGATTGATATTCGCTTTGCTAGCCAGACTCACGGGATGATCAGCCAGCAAGTCCGGCTAGAAGAACGGTTTACCCGGCTGAGTGCAGCCCAGGTGCAGCAGTGGTTTGATCAGGCAGCGCAGCAGGCGCGATCGCTAGGAGGGTCTGCCCAGCACAATGCCCTAGAAACCTGGCAGATTAAGGTGCCGTTTAATAATGGCGCAGAGCTGGTAGACAAGTTCAACCGGCTGATGGCGGCTGAGACGAGTGGCCTGCTCGCTGAGGTACTGGGGACTGCTGCAGTGCGATCACAGCTCAGCCTGTCGCAGAATAACCTGATATTTGCCCTGCGTAATCACCTGAACTGGGATTTGGATCTACGGGCAGTTGAAGCAGCTCAGCCCACAGGCGGCGTTTTATCTAACATTGAGCCTTTAGACCTGCGCTTCAGCCTGACGACACCCTGGGGCATTAAGAGCCTGACTGCTCAACCTGGCGAAATTTTACAATCGGGGCGATCGCTGCAGCTCGGCCAGCTCAATCAGATTGAAGCCGTCTTCTGGGTGCCTAGCCCAATTGGCATAGGGGCGGCGGCGATCGCGCTGCTGGTGCTGCTCGGCTGGTTTGTGCGCGATCGGGTTCTAGGTCCCTGAGGCCACGACCTACAAAATTGTGAGCTGCTGCTCCCCTAGGGATAGGCTATTGGCCTGCACCTCATAGCCCAGATGCCGACAGGCCGCAGGCGTCACCACCCGACCGCGCGGCGTCCGCTGCAGATAGCCAATTTGCATCAGATACGGCTCATACACCTCTTCAATTGTCTGGGCATCCTCGCCAGTAGCCGCTGCCATTGTGTCTAGCCCCACCGGGCCACCGCTGAAATTTTCAATCATCACGGTTAGCAAACGCCGATCCGTCCAGTCCAACCCACAGGGATCAACGTTAAAGAGCTGCAGCGCTTCCGCCGCGATGCCCTCAGTAATTGCGCCGGAGGCTTTTACCTGCACATAGTCCCGTACCCGCTTCAGCAGGCGATTGGCAATTCGTGGCGTCCCCCGCGATCGCCGGGCAATTTCTCTAGCGCCGCATTCCACAATTTCTGTGCTTAAGACCTTGGCCGTGCGCAGCACAATTTCGCTTAGCTCATCGATTTCGTAAAATCGCAGCCGCTGCACCAAACCAAAGCGATCGCGCAGAGGAGAGGTCAGCGCCCCTACCCGCGTGGTCGCACCGACTAGGGTGAAGGGCTGTAGCGGAATACTGCGGGTGCGGGCGCTCTGCCCTTTGCCGATAGTGATATCTAGCCGCGCATCTTCCATCGCCGGATACAAAATTTCCTCTGTTACCCGTGGCAGGCGGTGAATCTCATCAATAAACAGCACGTCCCCCGGACGCAGATTCACCAGGAGCCCCACAATATCGCGCGGACGCTCTAGGGCCGGGGCAGTGGTGATTTTGCAGCTTACCCCCATTTCCTGCGCCAGAATCAGGGCCATTGTGGTTTTGCCCAGGCCGGGAGGGCCGTAGAGCAGGAGGTGATCGAGAGGTTCCTGGCGCGACTGAGCCGCTTTAATTGCAATGTCGAGGACTTCCTTGAGTGCCTTTTGGCCGATGTAATCAGCAAACTGATGGGGCCTGAGGCCCTCTTCCTGACGAGGCGTTTCTTCCCCAGTGCGTTCTCCAGACAGCGACGACGGCGTATCGGCACCGGGCGATCGCGCTTTGTCCCCTGGCAACGGGGATGAATTTGACTCTGGCTGCTGAGAAGAAATAATGGCCATCGGCTCAAGGCAGCATCAAGAAACAGCTATAGGGCAAATGTACTCATAAGTCGGCCATCTTGCAACTGCAGCCGCCCCTAGCGCAGTAAAAATTGACTTCTAGACGCCGCTGATTTCGAGTAAGTCTGTCAGCGTGGGACAGTAAGGCTCCAGCCCCAGGGTAGCCGGATTGACCGGAGCTTGATAGGTAAAATGGCGGTAGCGCAGGCAGAAGCGATCCCAGTCGGCCATGCGAATATGAAATACCGAAATTAGCACGTTGGCTAGGCCCAAAGACAGCGGCAGCCGAATGCAGATGTGCTGGTTCAGGTACTGGCAGGTTTCTTCAATCGCCTGATCAGCGGTCATGGCTGGGTTGCCCAGCACCCATTCTCGCGGAGCCTCAGGCGGTTGCTCAACCAGATGGCTCACAACTCTGGCAATATCTTCGGCATGAATGAAGTGGAAGCTGCCATCAGCCTTAAAGAAGCGAATTAGCTTCATCCACTTGACCACGTCAGCCAGTCCGCCGGAAATGTGAGAAAAGGGCTTATCCTTATCGCCACCAAAGACCAGCGTTGGAAAAATTGTGGTGATTTTGGGGGCGATCGCCAACTGCTCTAGCTTCTCGTGGCAGATGTACTTGGTGCGAATGTAGTCAGTGCCAATTTCGCCCGCTTCCTTAAAAGGCTGATTGTCTTGATCGAGGATGCTGGCAGTGGAAAAATAGATCACCTGCTCACAGCGATCGGGATCGAGCAGCTCCATCAGCCGCAGGGTTTGGGTGACGTTAATCTCATAGGTAATCTGCGGATCGCCCCAAGCCGCCGCCGTCAAAATCGCCACATCCATAGTGCCAAGTAAGTCGGCGAAGCGGTCAATCTGTTTGAGATCCCCCTCGATGACGTGTACCTGGGGATAATTTTCAATATTGAGTAAAAGCTTTTGGGGATTGCGCAGCAGCAAAAATAGTTCGTGGGGCGTTTCCTGCATGAGCGCTTCCACAATGTAGTGACCAATGCAGCCACTAGCTCCAGTAATGAAAATGCGCTTAGGCGATCGCGGAGAGGACGCTACAGCAGGCTGGGATTGAGCGTCAGAAGATAGGGAATCGGTTGACACGAGAACGCTACAGTACGAGGCTGGACGCTAGCTCAGATACCTCTAAGCTAACGTCCAGCTTAACCCCAAACCTACAGAACGCCTAGAAAAATGCTGGGGCGTATTGCTAAGCAGAGGCTGCCAGCAACTGATCGACCTGCTTGGCGGTTTCAAAGAAGTGGGCGGCATTCTCTTCAGGCGTCCCCGGCAGAATGCCGTGCCCCAAGTTGAGAATATGACCGCGATCGCCCGCTTTGCGAATAGTATCGAGAATGCGATCGCGAATAAACGCCTTAGAACCAAACAAAACGCCTGGATCAACGTTCCCCTGCACTATCCTATCTGGCCCCAGTCGCCGCCGGGCATCGGCCATATCTACCGTCCAGTCCACGCTGATAATATCAACGCCAGATTCCCCCATCAGCTCTAGAACGCCAGCGCTGCCGCTGATATAGAGAATTAAGGGCGTATCGGGATGGGTCGCCTTCACCTGACGCACAATCTGCTGCTGATAGGGCAGCGCAAAAGTCTTATAGTCTTCCGGGCTGAGCTGTCCGGCCCAAGAGTCGAAAAGCTGTA
This sequence comes from Sphaerothrix gracilis Ecp01, assembly GCF_030405905.1. Taxonomy (NCBI): domain Bacteria; kingdom Bacillati; phylum Cyanobacteriota; class Cyanophyceae; order Nodosilineales; family Nodosilineaceae; genus Sphaerothrix; species Sphaerothrix gracilis. The sequence goes on along the minus strand of NZ_JASATW010000011.1, from coordinate 7,762 downwards.
CCACCTGAGCGCCACAGTCAATCTGGTAGCGCACGTAAATAGCAATATTGTCGGCAATCTTGCTCAAAAGCTGGTGCAGCATCTGCGGCTCCGAAAACGCCATGCCTTTAATCACGGCGTAGTTCTTAGAGCTTTTCCCCTCAATCGCGTAGGCAGCTAGGGTCCAGGGAGAGCCGACAAAGCCCAGCACGGCTGCCTCGCTGCCCACTTCTTGCCGCAGCGTTTGCAAGATAGTGCGAATAAAAGGCAGAGCTGTCTCTGGGTCTAGCTCATGCACCTGATCAATTTGCTCCTGGGTGCGAACCGGCGGCATGATCATGGGTCCTTTGCTCTCCACGATGTCAAAGGGAATGCCCATCCCCGGTAGCGGCGTCAAAATATCGGAAAACATGATGACGCCATCAGGCTTAAAAGCTCGCCAGGGCTGCAGGGAGATCTCAATGGCCAAATCTGGATTTTCAGAGCGTTCTCGGAAAGAAGGATGCTTTTCCCGTAAATCTCGATAAACCTTCATGTAGCGACCTGCCTGCCGCATCATCCATACCGGCGGTCGTGATAGTTTCTCTCCCCGCGCGGCCCTGAGCAAATAAGGAACCTGATCTAAGCCTGTCATTGAAACGCCACCGCTACTAAGCGAACTTTTTAAAGTGCATTCGTTAGCTTACCATTGTGTGATTCTGGCCCATCAGTGGATTGCTCGATCGCCCCCCTATTCAAGTCCCATTGCAAGGGTCAGCAATAGGCTTAGAATGAGGAAACGTAAGCTCTATAGTCATAAGTCAAACGTCTGTCATGGAGATTGTGAATTTTTTTGAAAAACTAGCCGGTAGCTGGTTCTCTCAGCGCACCACGCACTACGTCTCCACCCAAACGTCTCAGGCAGGACAGTCAGATTTGCAAATGGAGCTAGTTGACTCGGAAGACCCAGAAGTCACTCAGCTCTGCCAGCAGCTTGGAGCCGAGCCGCAACAGGCTTTATTAGGAATGCGAGTTACTCAGGACAGTCAGCTCATTGGCGAAACGCAGCGGCAAACGAGTTCTACCTTTTTAGTGCTGCTCAAACCAGATGCCGAAATGAGCGGGCAACTGCTGAGACAGGAATCTACTGACTTCAAGTCTCCAGTTGCCGGACGCTATACCCTAGCCGATGAGGTACTCACCATCGTCACGGCTAACGAATCTCTCAAGGTGGAAGAGCGCCTCTGGTTTGCCAATCCCAATCTGCGAATGCGCACCAGCCTGCTAGAAGCGGCAGACGGCTCTAGCCTAGCGTCCTTCTGTTCTGAAATTCGTCGCGGCGTCACAAAACCACCGTCAGAGTCATAGCCGCTATCTGGGCTAGCTGATTTTTAATTGGCTTGGTGAGCAACCGCTCGTAGCTTGGTGTAGAACTCGGAATGCTCAGCGGGCGGCACAAACTGATGAATTGGAGCCGGAGAGGTTCCTAGCTTGGCGGCGCTTGCAGATAGCTCAGGCCAAGATGACTGCGATCGCCCAGACAGGAAGGGATTAGGCTGCGATCGCGGCTGATCTTGCATCGGCTCCATTGGTCTTGACGCTAACTCATTTGGGGGATGAGGTTCCGCTTCAGAAGCTGCCTGAGCGGAAGCAGGGCTTTGACTCGCTTCTAAACAGTTGTCAATCTGCTGATAGCCATAGGCAAAGCGATCGCCTAGAGGACTACAAATCATCCGCTCAAAATCGTGACTGAAGTGACGAATCGGTTCCTGCCGTCGCTGCCAAGCCCGCAAAAGCTGATCAACGGAGATAGCTTTATAGCGTCCCTGATGTAAAGCTTCAATCACCGCGGCGCGAATCCAGTCTGCCGGGATAGTGCGCTGCTGCCACAGGTGAACCCACTGGGTAGCAGAATAGCCCATCAAATCAAAGCTGTAGTGATTCAACAGAGAAACTGCCTGATCCGCGTGAGCATCTGTCATCACCATGATTTAGCACTCGCGTAGAAACTCAATTGTTAAGTGTAGCGTGGGCATCTAGAGAGAACATCCCCCTACTTCATAAATTAGGTGACAGGCAACTAGCCAACCGCATTACTGAATGACCCCTCCTTCAACCCGTCGCGCACCTCCCCCCAACGGCCCCGGATCGCCAGAATAATCAAAATTACTGAGCCGAAAGCCGACAAATCCGCTGTTTTGCGTGGAGTTGTAGCGCACAATCACGCCGTAGGTTCGACGGCTATACTCCAGGATGTAATCTAAATTGATTGGCTGGCTGTTGTCTAAGTTAAAGCTTGTCTGAATACCAGCTCGAAAAGGACCGTATATTTGCTGAATGATGCCAAAAGAGATGCGTCGCTGATCGGCATCACGGTCAAATAGGAAGGGGGACTGATCGCCGCGAGCAAAGTTTTCAGAATAGGCCAGATTGATCCGCGTGTAGTCCAGATAAGGCCGAGAGAAGTGGCCAAACTGCATATCTACGCCAACGGTACCCGCCAGCGTTTCCTGCAGCGAACCGTCGGTGTAGTAGGTGCCTACGCCCCGTAAACCCGTAAACAGAACGACATAGGGTACGACGGGCGTAGGCGTATAGCGCAAGCCCTGGTCTGGGGTAGCGGGCAATCCTTCTCCCTGCCAAAGCAGGAAGCTCTTGCTGAGAAAAACGCCTGCCTGGAAGCGCCCTAGGCTGATCAATCGGCGATTGTCATCATCGCTGGGATCGATGAAGCGAGCTAAGTCAGTATTGGCAGTCACGTACTGGCCGCCTAGCTGATAGCTGAGATTGATTCCCGTATCCCCAAGCTGGAAGACCGGAGAAGAGAGGACAGCGCCAACGGAACTTTGTACGTTCTGGAAACCTAAGGAACCGTTAAAGAGGCGATTGCGATAGCTGGCTTCTAGGGCTAGGGTATGGCTGCCTAGAGCCTGCCGAAGACGAGTACTGGCCCGCAGGCGATCGTCGATATTGCTGAGATCTAGCCCTGGCACGCTGGCGACCGCTCTCAGCTCGGTATCGGGGCCAAACTGGCGGGTGAAGCGGGTGACAAAGCCGAAATTCTCCAGAGAACCCACCTCAGAATTGTCAAAAAATCGACCCAGATAAAATTCTGGTGTGACTTGCAGCTTGGTCGTTCCGGAATTGATCAGGTTGATGTCACGACCGACAAAAAGGCCGTCGCGATCGCGGTTATCGATGCCTATATCCGTGGGCAGCAGGCTGAACTCATCGCTTTCAACCTCGCCTCGATTGATAATAAAGCGCGATCGCGGCAGCGGCAGCGAGAATCCCTGATCAAAGACAACGCGCCCGTTGTCAAAAACCAGTTCATCCTGAAACTCCGAAATTCGCGTTAGCCGAGCCGAGTTGGCCCGAAATTCTAGCTCTGGTGGCGAAAAAGGATCGTTGGTTAAGCGAATTTGCTGGGCTTGCCAACCTTCAGCATTAACGTCAATTTGTTCGGTTTCAAACCGTAATCGGCGCAACGCCGACGCTGAAACCTGGTTATCGCCTTCAGTGCCAAATTCTAGATTAGTGGGATTTGTGACTCGACCGACGGGCTGGTAGCTGGTGGCGCGAGTGCTCAGCGGAATATTAGAGCGGGCCAGGACATCGTTGTCCTCTGCGGTGGAAAGATCATCATCAAGGGTAGGCAAAAATAAGACACCAGCGGCATCAAAAACCGTTCCCGCTGACTGCAAGAGGTTGTACTCAGCCCGCCCTCCCCGAATAACCTGATCGCCCCGCACCAAAGCCACGTTGCCCTCTGCCACGGTGATGCGATTGTTTAGGTTTACCCATAGCCGATCGGCGTCTAGCACGGCATCGGGCAATGTCAAAACAACGTTGCCATAGGCAGAAACCACCTGACGGATCTGATCATATTCTTGCTGGTTGGCCCTAATTTGAACGGGCGTATCTGCCGATTCTGGTTCCTCACCAGGAACATCCGTGACGTCAGGAATTTCGGGCTGCTCAATATCGCCCGGCTCTACCTCGTCAGTGGGTTCTACGAGTGGCGCTGTCGGTCTGACTACGCCATCCTTCCAGACGCTGCGATTGGTGGAGGGAGCCGCTTCAGGCAGGGGTGAAATCGGTGGCACCGCCTGACTCAGCTGCGGTGCTGTAGCCTCGGTGATGACCGAATCCGCGATCGCCGCTGAATCAGCCCTCTCTACCCAGTCCTGAGACGCTGTTTGAACAAACTGGCTAGAAACGCTGTCAGGCTGATCTACGGCAGGGCTGAGCTGAATGACTTCTGCTGAGTCTATGCTGGCCTCAACAGAAGTCATTTGCAATGGAGCCGCCGAAACATCAGCAGCAACAGGGGGCAGAGCAGGGGGAACAACCGGGTAGGGCATACCAAATCTAAAACATCTCAAAAAGATAGCCCGACCAGGCGGGCTACTTTTGTTGGGTTGCTAATCGCTGACAGTTCAGCGTTGAGCTTTATTCAAAGTCTTGGCGTCCGGGGTTCCGAGACGGGTCTCCGCTGAGGAATCCAAAAATAAACAAGCCAATGAAAAAGGCTACAACCAAGTAGACAACAATCTTAAGGGTTAGCATGGAGCGCTCTCCAAATAGGGGATTTCTACTATGGCTATCATATCGCCAAATGTTACTCGCCTTTTTGAGGGATTTTATCTAGGTGATTCGATTGACGCGGCCAAATAGAATCAGTTCCGCAAAATACAAATTGTAGAGCAAGCAAAGAACGTTTTTATCCAACATGGCTTACGGCTAGAACTCTTTTTGTCTCTGGGTTTCCAGTTTCTAAGTCGCCGCATCTTTACCTTTGTATTCCTCCTCCTGGATCCCCTCTGAGGCGATCGCGCAGCCGCTCAAACCACTCCTCCAGCCAAAGCAGGCCCTGATCAATCCAGCGCAGCAGCTTTTCCAAAGGATGCTCGATATACTCAATCACCGTCGCCGTAGTTTCAATCCAATCAGGATTTGCGGTAGCAGCGCCAGCGGTAGCTTGAGTCATCTGAATGGGGCTGCGACTAGTGTGAGACAGCGGGATTACTCGGTTCGTATGGACTGAAGTGGATGAAAACTGAGACTCACGTACATCCAGCACGCTGACGGAGCTGGCCCCAGCCACGGGCGAGCGGCTAAGCAGCTTGTCTAGTTGAGCAAGCATAAAAGGCCGTTTAGGAGAGGCGAGCGGCTGAGAAGAGGCTGGTGGAACTTGGCGCAGCGACTGAGGCTGACGCAGCTTGGCTAGCAGCGACATTAGCCGCTGGCGATAAGAGAATAACGGAGGCTGTGGACACTCAGCCGTAAGGGAGGATGAATCAGGCGTGACAGCAAGAGTATTTTGCCATCCGCGCAGTCCACGTAAGAACTGCCTTATCTGCTGACCATAGGGGGCAAGCTGCGGCTGGATTAGTCTTGGCGGCGAAAAACTGGATTCGGGTAGGCTCAAAGCGGGCGATCGCTGATGTGTTGTGATCCGTCGTCGCCAGCCCAAGGCCGCAACCAGCTCAGATTCTTTGAAGAGGTTGGTGGCGATCGCCACCGGACTGGTCTGCATCCAGCCCATAAGCTGACGAAACAGCTCTACCGGCGGCAAAGCCCGGCTCTTACGGCGAGGCAGCGGCAAGATTCCGGCCTGAGCCTGAGCAAAGGCCCGCGCCTGCCGCTGGGCGTACCAGTAGTGAGCGATCGCCCAGCTAATGTACTTGCTCAGCGCCGCCTGCTGCTGCGCGGTGAGAATATCTAGTTCGGCGTTACCCGCCGCGATTAGGACTAAACGGCGATCGCCCAGGTATGAGGCAATTCCCTGAACCTTGAGAGCGCCGATGGCAGCTTGCTCAGCCGCTGATTTTGCTAAAGTTTGGGGCAGCCCGGTCAAGGCCGTGACCGTTGCCGGTGCGAGAGCGCCATCTTCCACGGCAGCTTCTGGCAGCGTCAGGCGATCGCGCGGTGGCGCAAATAGCTGCAGCACCTGCAAAATCGGTTCGGAAGCCTGGGGCGATTCTGGCACTGCTGCCGCTTCTGGCTCAGCCGGACGCCCAAACAGCCGCCCTAAGAGCGATCGCTTCGGCTGGGGAGCCTGACCAAACTGCCGCTTCGCCACGCGGCTGGTTTGAAACAGGGCATAGACCGGATAAAGTACAACCTGTGCCCCCCAAGTTGCGGCCACCTTAAGCTGTCGCAGAGAGCGCTGATAGCGATCGCTAACCTGGTGTACTTGGCGCAGCACCCCCTTTAACAAACGGCTTTGATAAGGACGTGAAGAAGAAGCCATGTCAGCGCTGCTCAAAGTAATCCACTGCCCTGATCTTACCGAAAGTCATGCCCCACTCCGGAAATCCGTTGAATTGTAACGCTGCGATCGCGGCACAGCTTACCGAGACACAGCAGCAGCTTCGCAGCCTCAGCCAGCAAGACATTCAGGCTCAGTGGCAATACTCTGAGCAAGATTGGGAAATTGCCGATTTGGTCGAGTCGCAGGCTGACGCCAACTGGGCGATCGCGCCTCTAAATGAGCGGCAGCACATTGCCTGGGATAAAGGCCAAAAAGTGCTCTGGCTGTGGCAAACCCTGACCGTACCCGCCAAGCTCAAAGGCTATCCGCTCACGAGCCTAACACTGCGGCTAGGACTGACCTGGTGGGCCGTACAGGCCGACATTTTTATTAACGGCCAGCTCGTGCAGCAGGGCGACCTCTTCGACTGCTTCACCCGTATCCGCCTCACCTCAAATGTGCAACCAGGCGAACAATTTCAGTTGGGGCTGCGCTTGGTGAGTCCGGGGCATGATCCTGGCGCTCTGGTGCGATCGCAGCTATTTTATGAACTCTCTGACCGCCCAGATCAAAGCTGCCCCGAACCCGGTTTTGTCGCTGATGAACTGGCTGTTCTGCACCGCTACCTGAGCCAGTTTAAGCCGGAGGCGCTGAGCGAAGTTGCAGAAGCCACCCAGCTGGTTGACTGGCAGCAAGTTAGTCAGCGCGATCGCTTTCAGCAGTCCTTGGCTCAAATGCGCGATCGCCTCCTGCCCTTTAGCCCCTGGCTAAAACAGCGGCAGATTCACTGTATCGGTCACGCTCACCTAGACCTCGCCTGGCTGTGGCCCATCGCCGACACCTGGGAGGCCGCCCAGCGCACCTTTGAATCTGTGCTCAATTTGCAGAAAGACTTCCCCGAACTGACCTACACCCACTCCAGCCCAGCCCTTTTCGACTGGTTAGAACGTCACCGCCCCGACCTGTTTCAGCAGATTCAGCAGCAGGTGGTAGCGGGCAGATGGGCGATCGATGCTGGTCTCTGGGTAGAACCGGAATTCAACGTCATCAGCGGCGAATCCATCGTGCGCCAAATTCTCTACGGTCAGCGCTACTGTTTGGAAAAATTCGGCAGCTACAGCCCTGTAGCCTGGCTTCCCGACAGCTTCGGCTTTTGCTGGCAGCTACCCCAGCTGCTGCAACTGGGCGGGATGCATCTTTTCGCTACCCAAAAGCTGCGCTGGAACGACACCACCCAGTTTCCCCATGAGCTATTTCACTGGCAGGCTGCCGATGGCACACCTATTCTCAGCCTCAATCTTCCCCCCATCGGCAGCGACATTGACCCGCTTAAAATGGCCGACCATGCCTGCTACTGGGAGAGCCAAACCCAGCTTAACCAGTCTCTCTGGCTTCCCGGCATGGGCGATCACGGCGGCGGCCCCACCCGTGACATGCTAGAAAAATTTCGCCGATGGCAGACGTCGCCCTTCTTTCCCAGCTTGAAGTTTTCGTCGATGGAGGCGTTTTTGGCAGAGGGGGTGGGGATAGTGGGTGGTGGGGATAGGG
>NZ_JASATW010000108.1:0-1735 GCF_030405905.1 Sphaerothrix gracilis Ecp01 | reverse complement strand
AAAGAGCACTTCCAAAAAGTTTTACATTGGTAGCTGAGCGATTGAAGACAGGAGATGCTTCTCAAGCTCTGACTGATTCGACCACTACTTACTACCTTGAAGTCTTACTTCGTCGCTTTGTCTATGGGGAACCGCTTCAACTTAAATCAAATCGTAGCGTTCGAGAAGCGGTTCTATATATTCTCGACCAGCTTGTTGAGTCAGGTTCTTCCTCTGCTTATCAAATGAGGGACGACTTTGTAACCCCCATATCACCAAATACGACATGAACATGACGAGGTTTCAGGGGGTTCAGGCAACTGGCACAGGTTTTCTGACGAGCGAATAATCCAAAGCTAGGCCAGGGGTTTTGGCCAACTGGCACACCACCCTCTGTTCAGTCCCGTTAAGTGGGATCTTCCCAACTCTCGGTGATCTAAGCTGGCTAATGCTCTGAACCCTAGCTTTTTATTCCTTTAGGCGATCGCGCTTGAAAATATTCGACAGAGATATTGCCGTTTAGCGCTTTTGAGTAGGTTCTCAGAGTGATACTGCGCTCGTGTCTCAAGAACAGCTAGCGATCGCTTGTCTTTTATCGAACACAGAGCCACCTTACTTATTACAAGGACGTTACAGGCGATCGCTCTGTGTTCGCTTATCTTTCAGCGATCGCATTAACATGTTCTCTTTTCATTGAAAGAGCGATTTTAATACAAGTTTTTACGCACAAATAACTTGTATTATTTAGAGGCGCTTGTTCGTATAAAACATGTTATATAATTTATACGCTTAAACATGTTTCATTTTCAGATAGAACAGGTTGAGCTTGAGACGCCTTAAACAATATGCCTAAAACGCTTGTACAGCTATCGGGTATCAGACTAACTGACACTGATACCAGGCTAATTAACACTCTCAAGAGAGAATAAGGGTGCTAGAGTACGGAGGATATAGGCTTTCAGCGATTCTTTGTGTAAATTAACGGGCTAAATGACGGAAAAATCACTCTTTTGGTAACAAGATATTTGGCACACCCGAAAATTCGGAAATTTTATGTAACCCTCTCAGGGTAGGTATTACGAGCTTTTACACTAGGGTTAGTCTGTAGAGAAACGTCATTTATGTTGTTACTCTTTTTGAGAGTTGATTTTAAGGATATAAAGATTGAAACCTTTCCAGGAAAAGGCTTTCAACGTTTTTGATTGACTGACATTTAGCCTGTTAAAACGTCAGATAGCGTGGTATCCGACATCAGATAACGTGGTATCCGACATAAGCTGTATCTACTTCTCTTGGAGCCTCTCTGCTAAATAGGCTCGGAAGCCGGCCATTTTGCCATTGTCACTCCAGCGTTTACCAAAACGCTTGAGGGATTCAATGAGGTGAGGGTCACCATCTTGGAGGGCGGGGTCGAAGCCAAGCAATTCACTTTGAGCAGGAAGCGCGCTCCAATCAGTCACTTCGGGTTGCCACCAAAGCACTCGACAGAGACGGTTGTACCAGTTGCCTTCCTCGTAGGGTTCGCTATCGAGGATTTCGACAATGTGGGTGAGTTTGCCGTTTTGGATGAGGGCGACCTGGTCCGTGGTGGCAAGCTTGTAAGCTTTATCGGTCCGAAATCCTAGTGGGAAAACAGTGACGTGGTTGAAGTCGATGGTCTGGGGCATTTCCTTGAGGCGATCGCGCGTATAAGCCCAACCGCTGGGGTCATAAATGACTTTGACCCAGGAGAGGTGCGAGAGGTCGAGGGGGTTCA
>NZ_JASATW010000107.1:0-1767 GCF_030405905.1 Sphaerothrix gracilis Ecp01 | reverse complement strand
TGTTACTCCATAACGAAATAATCAAAAACAAGAATAAAGCAGAGTAAAAATATACCTATCGTAAATATTAAAGATCCATAAGGCCAATGTTGTATCTTAAACAGAGTACCAGCAAAAATTGATAAAGCAACAAAACCAACAAGGATAAAGTAGATAATTTTAAGCCATCCTTTTCCCTTAAACTTTCTTCTTTTAAAATAATAGAAACCCTCTTCTATTATCCACCAAAAGAATAAAACCATTGTAATTATTTCTATTAAATATGGTAAATTATAAAGATGAAAGACTTTAATCAAATAACCTAAAGACCACAATAAAACAAGACCTAATTTTACAAAATCTAATCTTGACTTATCCGTTTTAGATAAAAAGCGAATAGTATATAACAACGCTATAGAAATGCCACCAACAAACATTAGTTCTTTATAATGAGGCCAATGCATTATTTTGAATAAGGCTCCTATAATTAGTAAAACAAGAGCTATTCTTAGTAAAAAAGTTACTATTCTATTATTTTTCAAAATCTAATTAATCTAAAGGATTTACCTTTTCAATTTGTTCTTTACCCTTTTCGTAAAGCTCTGGAAACAGTCCTTGAGAAAGCAATAATATACCAAAACCTAAAATGACTAAAGCAACAATCTTTTTGGTTTTAAAAATACGTCTTGGTGTGAGTTTGTTTTTTAAACGTTTTGCTGCGGCAATTTTAAATAAATCGCATACAAAATAAGATACTAACATAGTAACAATAAATACTGTTACACCATTTTCTGATTTGGTTATAGAAGTACCTATTACAATAAAACCTAACCAGCCTAATAACACACCAATATTTATAAAATTGAGTAAAAATCCTTTGATAAAAAGCTTACCATAATCTTTCTTAGGAAGTTTAATTCTGTGATGTTCTCTAACAATAGATCTAAAGGATTTTGAAATTTTTATAAAGGAAATTAATCCATAAACAACGAGTAAAACACCACCGAATACTAATAATTTTGGATCATCCTTTATCTTCTCTAGAAGTGTATCGGTACTCATAAAAATGAGTAGTATAAAAACAATATCTGCTAATATTACACCAAAATCAAATGCAAGTGCACTAGTAAAACCTTTAGTTGCACTGGTTTCTAATAATACAAAGAAAACAGGGCCAATAGTAAAAGCTAAAATTACACCAAAAGGAATGGCTGTTAAGATGTCGTCTAACATGTAAACTTGCGGTTTACACAAAAGTAGTAAACTAATTAAGAAATGCTAAACTATAGCTATTGAGATTTTTAAGTTGTTAATGTATTAAAAATGAATATATCTACATGCGCTTTACCTTACCACCTAATACTTTACTTTCATTAATTTGTTTAGGTTTTCCGTAGACGTATACATTACCACCAGCTTTAATTCTTATATCTGCGAGCTCTGTAGCATTTACATAAGCTTCGCCACCAGCATTAACACTAACTTCGGTTTTCTGTGTTGTAAATTCTTCACCATTAAAAATACCACCTGTATAAATAGAAATATCTTGATTTTTTGAACTACCAGTAACATTAACAATTCCGCCAGTAACAGCTCTAAAATTGGCATATGTAGTTTTTAATGTTGCAGTTATTTCTGCACCTTCTTGAGCTTTTAAATCTATTTCGTATTGCTCTAAAGCATCATTAACTACAACATTAGCTCCTTCATTTGCATCAATAACATCTACTGCTGTGTAATATAATTTTACTACAATGTCATTACCATCATAGCTTTCTTCGAGCTTCA
>NZ_JASATW010000106.1:1032-1772 GCF_030405905.1 Sphaerothrix gracilis Ecp01 | reverse complement strand
CATACTAGCGCTATTGGATCGTTTTGAACAAGAGTGCGCCTGTTTGCTGTGCCATTTTTTTTGAAAATTTCCACTTCGACTTGTTAAAAGTGGCTTTTTCCAGGCAAACCCAATGACGCCACAGCCTAGCCCCGGTGATGAGAACGCCTCATTTCTGCATCGCCCAACGCTAATGACTTTGAATCATGCCCTTCGAGTTTCAGCCGGAATGCTGTATCAGCCCGGATCGAGAGCGCGATCGCCCCTTACACATTCATCCTCACCACTGGCACGAGCTAACAGTTGGCAGCGCTATTCTGCCTGAGATCGCCGACCTCAACTTCCGCAGCTTGTCAGGCGACGGAATTATCGAGTGGCTCGCAGGTGACGAGCTGGCCCAGCTCAGCGGCTACTCTAGCCAGTACGTCACCGCCCCGGTCAAACGCATCTTTGAGCGCTACCAATCGGTTATCACGGGCGGCTGGGCCTTCTCAGGACTCGATCCGCTGCGCCGCTTTGAGTCGATGGAATGGGGCTGCTTCAAGCCTGATAGCCCCAGGCTCAGCCAAGACGGTAAGCCCGTTAAGTATGAGCATCCCGCCAAAACTCAGACACGGCTGTTCATTCCCAGGCCCTCTAGAAACGTGGGCCTCAAGATTGCCCACAGACACGGTCTTGAGAGCGCCTACAGAACGCGGATACCAGACCCCAAGCCAGGCTCCTGGGATGAAGGTTTTTTTAGCTGGTGGCTGTCACTCGAT
>NZ_JASATW010000106.1:0-1022 GCF_030405905.1 Sphaerothrix gracilis Ecp01 | reverse complement strand
AGCAGGTGATGAGCTGGCGCAGCTCAGCGGCTACTCCAGCCAGTACGTCACCGCCCCGGTCAAACGCATCTTTGAGCGCTACCAGTCGGTTATCACGGGCGGCTGGGCCTTTTCAGGACTCGATCCGCTGCGCCGCTTTGGGCCGATGGAATGGGGCTGTTTTAAGCCCGACAGCCCCCGCCTTAGTCAGGACGGTAAGCCCGTTAAGTACGAACATCCCGCCAAGACTCAGACACGGCTTTTCATTCCCAGGCCCTCTGGGAACGTGGGGATCAAGATTGCCCGCAGACACAGCCTTGAGAGCGCCTACAGAACGCGGATTCCAGACTTCAAGCTCGATACCTGGGATGAAGGCTTTTTTAGCTGGTGGCTGTCACTAGATCCTGACATTGCGCCAGTTGTGATCACAGAAGGCGCTAAGAAAACCGCCTCATTACTTAGCCAAGGCTGCGTTGCCGTCGGTATCCCCGGTGTCTGTCAGTGGAACATCCCAAAGACCCGCGAACTGCTACCTGAACTCGAAGTCTTTGCCGCTGCCGGGCGCACCGTCCGCATTTGCCTGGACGCGGACACCAAACGCAGCGCCCGCCGCACCGTTGAGCGTGAAACTGCCAAGCTGGGCGCTGCCCTCAGACGCTATGGCTGCAAAGTCGAGGTGATGAGCTGGGATCCAAAACTGGGTAAAGGCATTGATGATGTCATCGCTAGTCACGGCTCTGAGGCTGTCGAAACGATCTATACCTCGGCCATTCGCTTTGAATGCTGGGCACTCAGAAGGCAGTCGGCTTTAACCTTCAAGCCCAACTGGGTGGCTCCTGACGGGGTGAAGTATTTAGAGAGCGACCTAGAAGCAGATTGGTTTGACGAAGAACCTCGCCTCATTCCCTTTCCCAAAACCGCTAAGCTACTGGCGATGAAAGCGCCCAAAGGCACTGGCAAAACCACCGTCATCAAGCGGCTAGTAGCTGAGGCTCACGCTAAAGGTCAACCTGTTCTGTTTGTCTCCCACCGGGAACAACTGA
>NZ_JASATW010000105.1:0-1773 GCF_030405905.1 Sphaerothrix gracilis Ecp01 | reverse complement strand
AATTGGGTCAGGCAATGGGAAGTCTGTACATGATGCCTTGATTCTAACTCTTGACCGATTTATTATCTAGTTGCTACCGATACTTTTGTTTTATCACTAGTAGTAATTAACTTGATTCACCTTTTTTAATTTTGTCTTGGCTCGTACTGATCAGATTCACTTCTTGGTGACATCCGCTGAAAAAGATCGAATCACGAGGAGAGCACAAGATCAGGAAGTTAGCTTGTCTGATTTCTTGAGATCTCTGGCTTTAGATGAGCAAGTTTCTGAAAGCACCTGGGCTGATATCAGGCGGTATCTATCGGCTATCGAGGCTCAGTTGTTTGCTCTGAGATTTGTGATTGAAGCGGAACTAGATGTTACTTTTTCTCGGCACAGTGCTGAAATTGATGCCAACGAAGACCCGGTAGAGTACCACTTTGCTCTACTTGCAGAGAAGCTGAAGCAGCTTTTTTTAGAAGCTCAACAACGTTAATCGATGGCTATTGTCAATGCAGCTACAACCAAAGATTTCCGGGCCACTCACCGCTATGTAGCCGTGAGAGAAGATAAGCAGCCACAGGTTATCCATTCTTCTGTGCCTCAAGGCATCGATGCTCTGCTGGGTCAGGAGATTGACCCAATTGCCACTGCCGAAGCGATGGAAACACAAGCGGCTAAGAGCGATCGCGTTGAAAAGCCTTGCTACCACATCTCTATCTCTGTTGCTGAGGAAGATGAGCTGTCTAAGTTGGATTGGAATCAGCTTGCGACCGGATTCCTGGAGAAAACTGGTTTAGACGAACATCAAGCTGTCGGCTACCTGCACGAGGATACGACGTATCCAGACAGCGACGAGATACGGCCACACCTGCACCTAGTCGTTAACCGGGTAGGCGCTGATGGGGTTGCTGTTGACACGTCATGGGACTACTACCGCTTCCAAAACGCAATCCGCGACGTGGAGCAAGAGATGGGGCTAACTTCTGAGCCCAATAGCTGGGAAGTGGATCGCCGCCGTGACCCCTCTGGGCAGGTACATCGCCTCGCGGCAGAGCAGACAGAGTATGAAAATTCAGAGCATCCGCGCTCCAAGCCACCTCAGCCAACTGTCAGAACGCAGCTTCAAGATGCGATTGACAGCGCTATTGAGCGAGCAACCTCAGTTGAAGGCATCACAGACTTTTTATCCCGGCAGGGCATCGACAACCAGGTGAGCGATCGCGGCTGGAGCTTAGAGAAAGACGGTATTGCCTTTGCCGGAAGCCAGCTCGGACGAGCCTATTCGATGAATGCGGTAGAGCAAATCATGGCGGAATCACCAGAGCAAAAAGAGCAAATCATTGATGCCGAGTGGCAACCTGCTGAGGCTGATAGCAACGGTGAAGCAACTAGAACTAACGAAGAGGACAGCAAACAACGCCAGAAGCAGCGCCAGCGCTCGATGAAGCAAATCATGCAGGAGACGGCTGAGGCGGAAGAAGACTCCAGCGATCGCCAGCAGCAGGGCCGCAAGATTAAGCGCTCTGGTGAACGTCTATCGCGGCAGTCTGATGAAGTGGATGGCCTTACCTTTATCGGTGGCACCGTCACCGCAGCGGGCGGACTGCTGGAGCTAGGTGAAAAGTTCGGCCAAGAAGTACGCAAGGCTCGCAGCCGCGCCAACAGCCAACGTGCGACAGAGCAAATTGACAAGCTAGAAGAGATAGGCGATCGCACCACAGCGCTAGAAAAATCATTAGTTGAGCAGCCAGAGCTGGAAGAAACTGAAGCTCAAACCGCCGAAAGTAACCT
>NZ_JASATW010000104.1:0-1776 GCF_030405905.1 Sphaerothrix gracilis Ecp01 | reverse complement strand
GAGCCACCTCTGGCAGACCTGAGTGACTCGGGCAATACCGGCTAAGGGAATTTTCTCCAATAGAAGTAAGGTGACGAGACCGATAGTGTCTTTGTCTTTGGGTTTCCATTGCGGGTCTTCGACGAACTGACGTCCACAGTCTCGGCACTTGTAGTTTTGCTTGACCCGGCGCGTTGTACCGTTCTTTGAGATGTCGTGGGGGCGTTGCTGAATAGGTAGATGATTTTCTAAGGTGATGAGAGAAGACGCTTTGAGGACTTCGCCATGCAATGTCCCCGATGTCACTCCTCTAACCTCCGTAAAAATGGCCATCAGTCTGGTAAGCAACGCTACCAATGTAAAGACTGTCGCCGCCAGTTTGTCGAATTTTATTCGCCCCAAGGCTACAGCGATGCGGTTAAACGTCAGTGCCTCAATGCCTACGTTAACAAGATGGGGTTTCGCACCCTTGAACGGCATCATGGCGTCGATCACACGACGGTGATTCGCTGGGTGAAGCAGGTGGGTCAACAACTGCCCCAAGCCCCGCCCATGGAGTCCACGCCAGAAGTAGCTCAACTCGATGAGTTGCAGACTTTTGTGGGCTCAAAAAAAACAAAGTCTGGCTGTGGACGGCAACCGACAAAGCCAGAGCGGGCATTTGGGCCTGGACGCTAGGCGATCGCTCGGCTCAGACCTTTCGAGTGTTGTGGGCGCAGGTTCAGTTTTGGCAGTGCTTTTGGTATGTCACTGACGGTTGGCCCGTCTATCCCAAGTTCATCAAGGTCGCCGACCATGTCGTGAGTAAGCCGCACATGACCCGGGTGGAAGGGGAAAACAGCCGCTTGCGGCACTATCTGGCACGGCTCAACCGGCGTACTTTTTGTTACTCCAAGTCAATTAAGATGCTGGGCTATTCCATCCGGCTATTGCTGCACTACCTCCATTACCGAACGATCCCAATCCCCGCCTGATCATTCATCGATTCAGCAATGCCCTTACGCTTATGCACCCGCAGCGATTGCCCGAGGCGCTCGATTACACTCCGACCAGAAGCACAGTACAAGGCCTTGCAGAAAGCTAGGCAACGAGAGCCTACTACTGACTATCAGGCGGACTATGCACTGCGCTCTGGAATTAAGGGAACCCTCTCTGAAGGGGTGCGAGCACATGGCCTACGGCGCTCGCGATATATCGGTTTGGCCAAAACTCACTTGCAGCACCTGATGACAGCCGCAGCGATCAACTGCAAGCGCATTCACAACTGGATAGCGGGTATGTCGCAGACCACAACGCGCACTTCGCAGTTTCTGCGATTGATGGCCTTTTCTGAAAGTTAAGCAATATTTCGCCAACAGTATCAATTCCGCAAAAGAACCCAAAGGGACCATAGCGGCTCGGTATAGTACTTGCTACAACAGCATACTCATTTCCGTAGAGCCATTCATCTGTCGATTCAGCAACGTCTATTTTTGGGCGTTGCTGAATCAAGAGATGAATCTTGGAGGCACTGGAACATCGTCAAACTTGAGGTAGTGAAGTAACAATCGGACAGAGTGAGCCAGCATGTCTACGGACTTCGAGTAACAAAGCGTTTTGCGATGCAGCCGAGCTAGATAGTGCCGCAATCGGGTGTTTTCGCCTTCCACTCGAGTCATGTAGGTCTTGCAGACAATCTGATCGCCATCAGGAATGAAGGTTGGATAGACTGACCAGCCATCAGTGACGTAGAAATAGCAGTTCCAGCCAGCCACGATTTGCCAGAGTGGAGCAAAGGTTTCAGCACTATGGTCACCC
>NZ_JASATW010000103.1:0-1777 GCF_030405905.1 Sphaerothrix gracilis Ecp01 | reverse complement strand
GGAATATCCTATTCGCTCTAGTGCTAGCACTTTTATCACGGTTCCCTATGAGCGGATGAACCAGGAGATGCAGCGCATTACTCAAATGGGTGGCACAATTGTCAGTATTGAGCCGGTAAATTTTGACCCAACTGCAGGAAATAGCGAAGAAGGCTAACTGTCGCTTTATCCTATGGCATCAGACTCAGGTTCTGAAAATTCTCGGGCATCATCTTCAGCAAAAGCTGCTGCTGGTGATGCTTTAACAGTTGAGCAGGCGATCGCTTATCTCAAAGGTAGCGATTTAAGTTTGCGAGTCTATGCCGCCTGGTGGCTCGGTCGTTTTCGCATCAATGACAATCATGCTGTCGCAGCTTTAATTGATGCCTTGGCAGATGAAGACGATCGCACAGTTGCAGGGGGATATCCGCTGCGCCGCAACGCTGCCCGGGCTCTGGGTAAATTGGGCGATCAAAAAGCTGTTTCGGCCTTAATAGATAGCCTAGGCTGCTCGGATTTCTACGTCAGAGAAGCTGCAGCTCAGGCCTTAGAGATGCTGGGGAATCAAAAGAGTGTTCCTAGGCTGATGCAGTTACTCAAAAACGAAGTGCCTGGTACCCAGCCTTCGCCAGAGCAGCCTATTATGATTCAGCCTTATGATGCGCTCATAGAAGCGTTGGGTACTTTGGGTGCAATTGAGGCTAAGGCATTGATTGCGTCCTTTTTAGACCATCCGGTTGAGCGTGTCCAATATGCTGCTGCTCGAGCCTTGTACCAGATAGCTTCTGATACTCAAGAGGCTCAGCAGTATGGCGATCGCTTAATTCAGGCCCTATCTCATCAAAAGCTGCAGCTACGACGCGCTGCTCTAGCCGATTTAGCCGCAATAGGATATCTACCCGCCGCTAAGGCGATCGCGGAGACACTTGCTGAAAATAGCCTCAAACTCATTGCTTTAAAGGGTTTGCTTGAAAAAGAGCTGCAGCAATCTGATACAAATCAGCTCTCCTATGAGTCAATTCAGGTAATGCAGCTGATGGATACTCTGCTGTAGCTGCAGCCCAGCCTATTATTCTCTACTTAAAAGTACTGTTTTTTGTAACGTTTGCTTACTTACAAGTCATGTAAGTTATTAAATTGCTACTTATGGGGATTTTTTTGCCCTAGGCAGCAGTCTCAGGACAATAGGGAATGGCAAATACTCAGGTTCTCAAGCTGATTCGTGCAGTTGACGAAGCAGCCTCTCCTGATCAGTTAATTAAGGCCGTGCGGGCACTGTCTCAATCAGGAACAGAGGCAGTCATTCCAACTTTGATTACTGTTTTGGGCTATAACAACCCAGGGGCCTCGGTTGCGGCAGTAGAAGGACTCGTGAAGCTAGACTCTGTTGCTGTTCCCTTTTTGCTAGAGCAAATTCAGGAAAATACTAACTACAGTGCCAGAGCTTGGGCCATTCGCGCGTTGGCTGGTATTGGTGATCCGCAAGGATTGGAAACTTTACTCACTGCTGCAATTGATGATTTCTCTATGAGCGTACGCCGAGCCGCGGCGAGAGGTCTAGGAATTTTGCGCTGGCAGATGCTGGTACCCGAAAAGCTGATATCTGGCCAAGAGAAGGCTTTGGGCGTGCTTTTTCAGGCTGTAGAAAAAGATCCTGAATGGGTTGTCCGCTATGCTGCCGTTGTTGGGCTACAGGAGTTTGCTGCCGCTGTCTTTGTCAGGCATCCTAACTGGCTAATCAAGATTCAAAATCAGCTAGGGCAGATTGCTCAAGCCGATGCTAATCTAGCTGTGAAAA
>NZ_JASATW010000102.1:0-1810 GCF_030405905.1 Sphaerothrix gracilis Ecp01 | reverse complement strand
AAAAATAAAAAGCAGGATGTAACAACTGCTACTTTAGATACTCTGTTAAAGTCACTGCCGCCAAGCGCCTACTTGTACTTTTGTTCCCGGTTGATTGAAAGCGAAATGACGGGAGCCGATCCAGTAAAAATGGAGCTTCTTAGCAAAACTTTATTAATTACTCAACTAAGAGCATTTATTTCTCAATGCAACGAGAAAGACTTGCTGGAGTTGTTTGGCGCTCTTTACGAGGGATATCGAGAACGTCTAGCTGAGTTGGAAGAGGTAGACGATGATCAGATTTCTTGACGGAGTAGCTCGATCTTCACTGTATACAGTCTAAGTCTCTTATCACTGGTAAGAGAACGCAATCATTTGTAAAACGCTAAACCTTATCTGTGTAAGGCTTACACTGCAACGCCCTATTGTAGGTTTGATTTACCCACCTACTTATCAGCCCTTATCTTCAGTTAACTCTATAGTTCATATAGCTATCTGTTGTAAGAGTCTAAAGGTAGATCTGTCATGAATATTTTCTATCTCATCCTGAGAGAAAATACTTTGCAAACTTGATCTGTGTTACCTGAATTGCCAAGTCGTGAGCTTGCTCAATGTCGTCGAGGTCAAGCTGGGCCACCATCTTCTCGCAGTAGGCCACTGCTTCTAGTCCCACCGCTTGCGGGATGTAGTTACGCGCAATACGTCCGCTGCCGTGAACTGGATTTTCCCAGGTTTCTTTCATGGTGGCCGCATCCATACCAAAAAGCCCCCGATAGACATAATTTGTCCAATAGCCGTAGCGTCCTCTGGGATCTTTACCCTTGACTTCCCAGCTCCAATCAGCTCGGTAAGGCTTACCTGCTTCTCGCGTCATTAGCCACTGCCGCAGCACTTCATCGTCTTCTCGCGTATAGACTCGTTTGAGAACTGTGTAGGCTTGGGCGTAAACACCTTCTGCCGCAAACCAAGCAAGAAAATCAATCAGACCATCACGTGCAGGCTTACGTAGCTTACCCGGATTCTTAGCCCAGTCTCGCGCTAAATCTACCCAGTCTGAAGCTTCGACTAAAAGGTACTGGTTGCCGTCCTCTGCCGTTATTTCGGACACCCTGAAAGTATTGCCAGATGGAAGCTTAAGGCACCTAACTCCTTCTATTTCGGACACCCTATCCGAGAGTGTTTGGCGTGGGATACCGATGTGCCGATCCATTCCGCGAAAGCCTAGTCCGATGGTCGGGCGACTCTCACCAAGACCGTTTGGATCGATAATGACGGCCCTCAGCTCGCGGCTCTTATACCGCAGCGGGATGATTTGACCAGCTCGAAATAGCCCGTCATTAGCATCGCTCATCAGGTTTCAACTTCCGCGTCAATTGTTTCAGTATGTTCCTCATCGATTCGGGTGCTCCAGACTTGGATGGCTCTAGCATTACTGTCAGCGATTGCCTTTGTCTCAGCAATAGATTTTCTGAGGTCAGTGATCGCTGTTGTGTTGATTGCCTGCTGTCTCGCTGTCTGGTTTAGGATTTCTTGGATTTCTTGCAGGTCTGCCATAGATTTATGTCTATCTTGCTGTTTGCAATTGCAAATTACCAACTATTTCAAAGTACTGATTAATACTTAGTCGAAATGCTCTCCCGCCAATTTCAACTGGCTCGTATCGACTGATCGCTTCAAACCAGGTGTCACGCTGGGCATCGTTCAGGACTGCCCGATAGCGATGCTCAAACGGTTGAGATGTATCTCGCAGTTTTTGATGTAGTGATGCAAGATCGCCACCTTCCCAATAGTCTCTCATGCAACGTCTTACCGCTTCTTCGCCAGAGCTTTG
>NZ_JASATW010000101.1:0-1847 GCF_030405905.1 Sphaerothrix gracilis Ecp01 | reverse complement strand
AAGCACCTCTAGGCAGACTCGCTCTATCTGATTCAAATTCGGGGGGGATTCGGGGGCCGAGTTCTCTGAGAGAGCTTGGTAGTCACCGGGGCTAATTAAAAACTTATTATTACCCTGACTGACTACCGATTTGTCACTGACTACGGCCTCTGTTCTTTCTATGGCAGGGGTTTCAGGCTGTTTCTCTGCAATCGCATCTTTCTCTAGCCATCTCTGGTAAATTTCATGGCGATTAACCTGGTAGGTGACTGCTTCGCCCTCAAGTTTGAAGGTCTTGTAATCGACTTGCTCAAGCTGGTAGATGCGCACTTGCTCCCCCCTCGGCCCTTCGCGGCGGCACAGCGGCAAGTTGAAGCCGAGGGGCTTGAGAAAGCGTCTAACAATCTCGATATAGTCAATTGAGCCATCAGGTTTGGTAGTGCCATAGAGATTGATGCCAGAGGCAACTCTAATGTTGGCGATCTGACCTTGAACCGCTTCCCCCAGCGCTCTTACCTGGGGCGTGTGCTCTGACAGCTCATCTAGATCGAGAATGTCTAGAACGTTGAAGTATTCATAGGTGGCAATCTTGGTGATGAGCGTAGCCCGGTTAACATCGGGTGCCCAAATTGCGCCATCGCTGTTTTTGAGCAGCTCGTTAACTTTGGTGCGATCGCGGTTCTTGAGATACTCCCGGCCTACGGTGAGGTAGTAGTGCAGTCGCAGTTTTGCTCCATAGCCGACCTGGTCGAGGATATAAAGATCGGGGGTGATCGCTTCTAGCTGATAGCGCTTCTGGAGCTGAGCTTTTTGCAGGGCGAGTTCTTGGGCAAGGCTCTCGACGGAGCGGGACTGCTCTAGGGCTTCTAGCTCTGAAGCATCAACACTGGTGGCTTCACAGACGGCCTGTGCTCGTTCTCTCAGCCGGTCGTGTTTTTCAGCTTTAAGTTCTGCTTTTAACTCTTGGCGGGCGTCGTCGTCGGTATCTGTGACTTCAGTGACGCTGTGGCCTTCGTCCCTGAGTCCCTGCAGGACGCATTCTCTCAGGGCAGCGCTGCCGGTGTTGTGACGAGCGGCCATCTTGGCCCAGGCGACAGTCGCGGCCTGACTCAGGTTACTCTCAATATCGTCACAGCCTGCTTCATAGAGCAGGTTCAGCGTGGCTCTAGCGCATTTCTCCTGGGTTTCAGCCAGGGCTTTGTACCAGGTTTCGCCGCCGCCAATGCTCTCTAAACCGTGAGGAGCGATATAGATATGACGGGGTACCCTTTCACGTAGTCTGAGCAGGGACTGCCGGATGGAGTTCTCGCTCAGTACCCCTGCATAGAAGCCGTAAACCGCATCAAAGTGACCTTTAAGATCGATGGAGATACCAGTCTCGACTGAGGGAGAGCAGATCACAATGTCATATTGGCTTAGCAGCTCCTCTAGCTTGCCACTGGCGATCGCCCCATAAGCGGGATGGTCTTTGCGGTGAAGCGTTTTGCTATCGAGTACCAGAATTCGCTTGTCCAGGTACATCTGCTGCCAGCGGGCGGCCAGGGCGGTGGTGCTGAAGCGGCCTTTGGCCTTCTGGCTGTCGGTCATTACCAAAATCTTTTCCCCTCTCTCAATAGCAGCCTCAGCCCGCATCAGCAGATCTTCGGGGCGCTCGTAGGAGCAGCAGTCATAACCGCCTGCTTGCCAGTGGCTCAACGCTAGCCACGGCTCTAGGTGGGGCTGCTGCCCGATACCGCGAATGAAGTTGACCGAGTAGTCGCTGAGGTCAGCGTCAGCGAGAATAACGCGACTTTCACTCTCAGGTGAGAGCACGGCTTCCATCAGGGATCTAAACTCGCGGATGATGGGGATGCGGTTTTTGCGGCAGG
>NZ_JASATW010000100.1:0-1848 GCF_030405905.1 Sphaerothrix gracilis Ecp01 | reverse complement strand
GTGATATTTTTAATGGACAATTAGAATATTTTTCCTGCTATGCGGATGTAACCGATTTAGTTATTAGTGAAGGTAATGGGACCTACATGTTTTCAGGCTTGGATATAAGTGCAGACTTAATGTCTAATCCTGGTTATTGTAATAATAGAACAAATTTTGGTGGTTGGAGTATTTATGTTATCTATCAAAATGAAGACCTCCCTTTAAATCAAGTTAACCTATACCAAGGTCTAGAAATCATAAACCGAAACGTACAAGAAAAAGAAATTATTCTAGATAATATTGATGTTATTGATAATATCGGTGCAAAAATTGGCTTTCTGGCTTGGGAAGGAGATAATAGTTTAAACTATGGTGAATCGTTATCTGTAAACAATAATGTATTATCTAACCCTCCTTTAAATCTTTCTGACAATGCGTTTAATGGCACCAACACCTTTACAAATTCTACCACATTTTACAATGCAGATTTAGATGTGTATAATTTAGAAAACAATATAAATATTGGAGATACTTCTGCTTCTATAAAGTTAACAACAGGAGGTATCAATGAAACTGGAGGTTTTAGTGCCGATCTCATTATTCTAAACAATATTATAACAGTACTTAATAGTCAATTACCAGATGCTACTATAGAGTTTAATGACTATATAGTTAATTGTGGAGATAATAGCGTTGAGCTATTTTATACGGTCAATAATTTTAATAGTACAGATGTTTTACCAGCTAATACACCAATTGCATTTTATTTAGACAATCTTCTGCTAGGCCAAAGTCAAACCGTAAATGATTTAGATATTGGAGAGTCAGAATCTAGCTCCACTATTGTAAACATTCCTGAAGATTCTGACCCAAATTTAACAATAACAGCTATTGTTGATGATGATGGCACTATGTCTGGAGTTGTAACAGAAACTAACGAAGACAACAACATTAACTTTATTGATATTGAGTTACTAGTAATACCAGATATTATAACTTTAGCAGGACTTATTGGTTGTAACGAAGGTTTTGAAACAGCAACTTATAACTTGTATGAGGCCTTGATTAATCTGCAATATGACGAAAGTAATGTTTCTTTCTATCAGTCGCTCCAAGATTTAGAAACAGCAACCAACCCAATTTTAATACCATCTAATTATAACAACACATCAAATCCTGAAACCATTTATGTAAGATTAGAAAGTCCACCTTGCTACGAGGTATATCAATTTCAACTTTATATAGAAAATTGTCCACCTTATGTACCTGATGGATTTTCTCCAAATAACGACACATTTAATGATTGGTTTAACATACAAGGTCTGTACGACATTTTTACTGAGCATCAATTAAAAATATATAACCGCTATGGTGACATTATTTTTGAAGGCAATAATGATAAGCCTTGGTTTGGAAAAATAAACAGAGGATTAAACAATCATGGCAATATTGTCCCAGTTGGAACATACTATTACATTTTAAATCTCAATGATCCTGACTATCGACCAATGGTAGGTTGGGTGTACGTAAATTACTAGATTTGTTAAGATTTTTGTCCGTTTATCTTTTTCATTTGCAGGTAAGATAACCATCAATTAATTTTAAGAAGTGTATAGATTTCAATCTCCCTCTAACCCATTATAATTGCACACTTCCCTCTAAATATTATTATCGAAAGCTATGTTTTTCCAATTTGGAAAACAACAATACGGAGTTTCAGGTTAAAAAACATTATTTGTTGAGGCTGTAATGTTTTTCGAAATTTCAATTTGGGAGAAAGACCTCTTTTTAGAGGTCTTTTTTGTGCGATTAAGAATACAAAACGACTCGAAAATGTTAACATTTAGTGTTTTTCATCGTATTTTT